>DASWHT010000266.1:0-12717 GCA_036398075.1 Binatia bacterium
TTGACTTCATCTCGGCGCGGAATTTGAACTTGGCTCAAGTCGCGGCGTTACTATGCCGCGGCGACCTCTATTTCGGCAACGACAGCGGTATTACCCACCTTGCTGCCGCCGTTGGCGCGCCGACCGTGGCATTGTTCGGTCCTTCGGACGCGCGGCGCTGGGCGCCCAGAGGCCCCAAAGTCCGGCTCCTGAGTCTTGATGTTGCTTGCTCGCCATGCGATCTCAACGTTATGAAAAGTTGCCCGCATCGAAAATGTCTCACGGAGTTTTTGCCGGAAAAAGTTATCGGCGAGTTGGAACATCACGCCGAGATAACCACCTTGACATGGGGGGGGGCAGGGATTACAGTTCAATCTGGCAGTCAGGCCGATCAGATGAAAGAGAATGCGGGCTAAGGGAAAATCCATCGTTCCGTGGCAGACCATTGGCTGACTAAAATTATCTCTACTAGCTTTCTTATCGATGCCTGGAAATCCGCCACAAGTTGTGACGGGAACCATTTCCAGGCATTTTTTCTCTAAACGAGGTGTCGCGTATGGCCGGTGAAGAGGAAACGGGAAAAGGATTTACGGTCCAAGACCGGCGGCGGTTCTCGCCGGAGACGGGTGAAGCCCGCGAAGATTCCCGGGAGAACCGTGATACGACCCAGGTTGAATCCGCCCCGGGTCAACCGGAGGCTGGCCATGATGCGCCCCAGGCCCAGGAGCCGTTGCCCGCGATCAATTTTTCCACGTTCATCATCAGCCTGAGCACGCAAGCGTTAATGCAGTTGGGCGAGATCGCCGACCCACTGAGCGGCCAAGTTAACAAAGATATTCCGGTGGCCAAGCAGATGATCGATATCATCAGCATGCTAAGAGACAAGACCAAAAGTAATTTGAACGCCGGAGAAGAAAGATTGACGGAGGATATTCTTTTCGACCTGCGCATGAAGTACGTCGAGGCGGTAAAGAAGAAATAGGAAAGTCCATGAACGAGAAAAAACCCTGGAGCGGCAACGTGAGTCTTAAGGGCGCCGCATTGGTGGCCCTGGTATCCCTGGTCGTCGGTCTAGGCATCAGCGGTAGTCTCGACTGGTTGTCGCCCAGCCGCGCGCTGATCGGTGAAAGCGCTCCCGAGGTCCGCGCGGTCACTGCGTTGCCGGATTTTGTCGCGCTTGCCAAGAGAATGAAGCCGGTGGTGGTCAACATTTCAACGACTCAGGTCAGCGAGTCGCGCGGGCAGCAGGAATTTGGCAGCCCCTTCGGCGATGACGATCCGTTCAATGATTTTTGGCGGCGCTTCTTCGGCGGGCCCATGCCGCGCGGCGGCCCACAGCGGCAGCGCAGCCTCGGTTCGGGATTCATTATCGATGCCGACGGGTCTATCCTGACTAACAATCATGTCGTCGAAAACGCCCAAAAGATCGTCGTGAAATTGGCCGACGATCAGGAGTATGAAGCCAAGGTCGTGGGTCGAGACGCCAAAACCGATATCGCTATCATCAAAATCAACGCGAAAGCCGCGCTTACGGCGGCGAGCCTGGGCGATTCCGATCACCTGGATGTCGGCGAGTGGGTGGTCGCCATCGGCAATCCCTTCGGTTTGGACAGCACCGTTACATCGGGAATCGTGAGCGCCAAAGGCCGGCATATCGGGCAGGGGCCATACGACAATTTTATTCAGACCGACGCCTCGATCAATCCAGGTAATTCCGGCGGGCCGCTGATCAATTTGCGCGGCGAAGTGATCGGCATAAATACCGCGATTTTCAGCCGCACCGGCGGCAATATGGGCATCGGTTTCGCGATCCCGATCAATTTGGCGAAAGAACTGTTGCCGCAACTGCGCGGCAAAGGCAAAGTTACGCGCGGCTATCTCGGCGTGCTGATCCAGAAAGTCACCCCGGAAATCGCCGAAAGCTTGGGCATGGACCGCGGCTACGGCGCTCTGGTCGCCAACGTTTCCAAAGACGGTCCGGCGGATAAAGCCGGGGTCAAGGTCGGCGACGTCATCGTGGAATTTGACGGCAAGGAAGTGAAAGACTCGGGCGATTTGCCGATCATCGTGGCGCGCACGCCGGTGGATAAAAAAATACGCATGAAAGTGCTGCGCGACAAAACAGAGGTCACGCTCAATGTCGCGGTGGGCGAGTTGAAGGACGAAGAAGTGGTGGCTTCCGTGCCGGAAAAAGGCGAGCTCGGCATGACGGTGCAGAAGCTTACGCCCCAGCTTGCCGAAAACCTGGGTCTGGACAAAACCGATGGCGTGGTGGTGACCGCCGTGGAGCCGGGAAGCGCCGCCGACGAAGCGGGCGTACGCCGCGGCGACGTGATCGTGGAAGTGGACCGTAAACCGGTGCGCGGTGTCGAGGAGTACCGCAAAGCCATTGCCGGCAGCCGCAAAGGCCGCGGGGTATTGTTTTTGGTGCGGCGCGGCGAAAGCACGCTTTTTCTAGCGCTCAAACCACAGCGCTGATCATTTCGTTTCATTCACGACATCGCGCTGGGGCGCGCTGTGGCCGAGCGCCCGCGTTGCTTTTAGCCGGAATCTGCGTGAATATTAAGGCTGTTGCGGAGACTCTGGTTTGAACAAGTCCAACCTCAGAATCTTTAGCGCGTCCCTCATTACTCTGCTCGTCATTACCACCACCGGGATTGTATTCGGCGGATGGTATCTCAAAGACTGGGAGAAAATCGTAGCGGAAAAGTTTGAAGGGAAGAAATGGCGCCTGCCCTCGAAAATCTATTCCGATAGTTACCTTCTTTACGTCGGCATCAGTTTGCGTCCCGAGGAGCTAAAAGAAAAACTGCGCCGCCTCGGGTACCATGAGGTTAAGGGGGCGCCCAAAAGCAAGGGACAGTACCGTTATCAATCGTCGCAGGGGCTTTTGGAGATTTATCTTCAGGACTTCGTTTATCCCACCGAGGCTTTCAAGGGACATCCCGTCCGCATCGCGTTGCAAGGATCGGTTATCACGCGCATCGAAAACACCGTCGACGGCGGAGAGATATTTTCCCTGGAGCTGGAACCGGAGCTGATTACCGGACTCTATGACCATACTTGGCAGGAGCGCCGGGTGGTTTCGCTCAAGGAAGTCCCGCCTTTAATGATCAAAGCGATTCTTGCCATCGAGGACGAGCGCTTCTACCAGCATCACGGCGTCGACCCCGTGTCGATATTGCGCGCGACATGGATCAATCTGCGCAGCGCCGGGGTCGTGCAAGGCGGCAGCACGCTGACCCAACAGTTGATGAAAAACTTCTTTCTCAGCGACGAACGTACGCTTACCCGCAAAGTCAAGGAAGCGGTGATGGCGTTCATCGCCGAGAGTAAATATTCCAAAAACGAGATTCTGGAAAACTATCTCAACGAGATCTACATGGGGCAGAAGGGGTCCCAGGGAATCTTCGGCGTTTCCGAGGCGGCGCAGTTTTACTTCTCCAAGCCGCTGGCGGAGCTTACGGTGGGTGAAATCGCGATATTGGCCGGTTTGATTCGCGCGCCCAACCGCTTGTCGCCTTATCGCAGCGTGGAAGCGGCCACTAAGCGCCGAAACGTCGTGCTGGCGAAGCTCCTGGACGACAAGATAATTGCGCTCAAGCAATACAACGCGGCGATCAAAGAGCCGGTGGTCCGACGCGAGCTGGTGAAGGTCACCAACGACGCGCCGTATTACGCGGATTTTCTGCGGCGCGAGCTCGCCGAGAACTATTCAAACGCGGTGCTGACTACAGACGGGCTCAGGATTTTTAGCGGTCTAGACTTGTACCTTCAGAAAATCGCCGAGCGCGCCCTCGCTGACGGACTTAAGAAGCTGGAAGAAACTTATGCCTCGCTCAGGCGCAAAGGTGAGGACGATAAACTGGAAGGAGCGGTCATCGTCATCCGGCCGCAGACCGGTGAAATCAAGGCGATGGTGGGAGGACGCAGCTACCAAATCTCGCAATTCAACCGCGGCTTTCAGGCCAAGCGCCAGCCGGGCTCTGTATTCAAACCTTTTGTCTATTTAGCGGCGCTCATGTTTGGCGCCGAAAGCGGCGCTAGATTCACTCCGGTTACGATGCTGGAAGACTCGCCGTTTATCTGGAACTATGAAAACCAAGAGTGGAAGCCGGGTAACTATAATGACGAATATCTCGGCGTGGTGACTTTTCGGCGCGCCCTGGAAAAATCGCTGAACTCTGCCACCGCCAGGGTGGCGCGGGACGTGGGAATCAAGCGCGTGCGCGATTTGGCCCAACGCCTTGGCATTGAATCTTCTTTGCCCGCATTGCCGTCGCTGGCGTTGGGCGCGGTGGAGGTGACGCCGTTGGAGGTTGCGGTGGCGTTTTCGACCCTCGCCAACAACGGCGTGCGGACACGTCCGCTATCAGTCAAGCAGGTGGTGGATTCAAGCGGGCAGGTGCTAGAGAAGCGCGATGTGCGGGTGGAAAAGGTCCTGTCTCCTCAAGCGGCCTTTATGATCAATCATCTGCTCAAGGGCGTCTTTGATCGCGGCACCGCAGAAAGCGCGCGGCGGTTGGGTTTTAACCGGCCCGCGGCTGGCAAGACCGGCACAACGAACGATAATAAAGACGCCTGGTTCGTAGGCTACACGCCGGATCTTTTGGCAGTTGTCTGGGTCGGTTTTGACAACCAGAGTAAGTTGGGACTTACCGGCGCCCAAGCAGCGCTGCCCATCTGGACGGAGTTCATGAAGCAGGCCACGGCGGGCATGCCGATCTCCGATTTCGTCGCGCCGCCCGGCATCAAAATGGTGGATATCGACCCATTAAGTGGTCAGCAGGCGACGCCGAACTGTCCCAATGTAATCCGCGAGGCGTTCCAGGAGGGCGATGAGCCGCGCGGTACCTGTCCGTTGCACCCGGCGCCTTTACAAACCTGGAAATTTTGGTGATGCAACTAGGTGGATGCGCTTAAAAATTCATACGCCGGGAAGATTTCGGCGGGGATCGCGTTGTTAATATCGGTCGGCGCAGCGCAAAGCTGCGCGCCGCGCCCGATCTACCGTGCGCCGCCGCCGATCGGCCGCGCGCCGGCCCCCGCTCCTCTGCCCCCGCTGCCGCCAGGTCAGGAATCGATTCGCAAGCCGTTCCCAGAGGACTCAAAGATCAAAGAGCAAGACCTGCCGACCAGGGGAATGGGCACCAACCGCGTTCTCAAGGAGACACCGGCGGCGCCGGCGACGACCGGCATCCCGGCGCAGCCCGGGCAGCCACCGCCGTTGCCGGATGACAGTTCGTTGCTCGCGAAGATCACCCCTGGCATCCCGCCACAACGCGCCGCATCGCTCCGGCTTACGGAAGAAGGCAGGAAGCTCATCGATGCCGGAGCCCCCGCCAAAGGGCTGCAGCGATTGGAGCAGAGTATCACCATCGACTCCACGAACCCCTACGGCTACTTCTATCTCGCCAAAGCGCATCACAAGCTTGGGCGTTATAAGGAGTCGCTCAACTTCCTCGATGTCGCCGAATCTCGTCTGGCGGCTGAGCCTTACTGGCTCGCCGAAGTGCACGCGCTCAAGGGCGAAAATTTCCGCGCCCTAGGGATGACGGAGCGCGCCGAGGCGAGCTTCAGCAGAGCGTTGAGCATCAATTCCGGCAACCGCACGGCGGCCGAAGCGATATCCCGCCCACAGGGCAACCCTGCCGCTGTGCCGCGCTGAAAAAAGATTTTCCATGTTGGTCCTCGGTGTTGAAACTTCCTGCGACGATACAGCCGTGGCGATCTTGCGCGACGGCCGTGAGATTCTCGCCAATGTAGTCTCGTCGCAAGACCATGTGCATGGTCCGTACGGCGGCGTGGTGCCGGAGCTGGCGTCGCGCCAGCATAGCCAAAATATCTTGCCCATCATCGACGCCGCGCTGCAAAACGCCGGTGTCAAGTTTCCCGAAATTGGCGGCATCGCCGTCACCTACGGTCCGGGACTCGTCGGCTCGCTGCTGGTGGGGCTTTCGTTGGCCAAGGGCCTCGCGTTTCGCTGGGGCATCCCGTACGTCGGCGTCAATCATTTGGAAGCCCATCTTCTGGCGATTCAACTGGAGCAGACGGTACCATTCCCGTATATAGCTTTATTGGCGTCGGGCGGGCACACGCTGCTTTACTGTGTGAAGGATGTCGGCCAGTATCTTTTTCTCGGCGGCACGCGCGACGACGCAGCGGGGGAAGCCTTCGACAAGGTGGCGAAAATGATGGGACTTGGTTATCCGGGCGGCCGAATCATCGACGAACTGGCGAAAAACGGCGATCATACCGCTATCCGTTTTCCACGGGCGCGATTTAGAAAAGACAGCTACGAGTTCAGCTTTAGTGGCATCAAGACTGCCGTGTGGCACTATCTGAAATCCGCGGCGGAGGCGGGCCGCCGGGAGGACATTGCCGCAAGTTTTCAAGAAGCCGTGGTCGACATGTTGGTGCAGCCGACGATCAAGGCGGCCCGTGCCACGGGCGTGGAGCGCATCGTACTGTCCGGGGGTGTTGCGGCCAATAGCCGGCTTCGAGCGAAAATGAAGGAAAAAGCTGGCGCTGATAATATCGCGACGTTCTTTCCCGCGCCGAAGTTCTGCACCGACAACGGCGCGATGATCGCTCTGGCCGGTTATGAGTGGCTTACGCGCGGGCGCCGCGACGACTATCGTCTCAACGCCGACGCCGATCTGACGCTCTAATTTTGTTCAAAGTTCAAGGTTTAAAGTTCAAGGTTCAATCGCTCCAGGGATCGCTGTGACCCTTTACGAAGAAGTGCGGGCGGCGCTGCGGGAGTCTCAATTCCGGCCGAGGAAGCGGCTCGGACAGAACTTTCTCATTCACGAGCGCGTTATCGATTCGATCCTGCGACTCCTTGATCTCCGATCTGATGATGACGTGCTGGAGATCGGTCCGGGGCTTGGTTTTTTAACTCGTCGTCTCGTCGAGCTGGCGCATCGGGTTTACGCCGTCGAGGTGGATGATCTGCTGGTCGAAAGAATCAAGCGCAGCCCCTTGGGTTCCAATTCCCGTTTGCGCCTGGTTCACGGGGATATATTGAATGTGCTCCTGGACGATTTACTGCCGGCGAAGAAGGTTAAACTCGCCGCGAATTTGCCTTATAACATTTCGACGCCGGTGTTTTTTCGCCTGCTCCAAGCGCGCGCGCATTTTTCCTCGCTGGTTTTGATGGTACAGAAGGAAGTGGCCGACCGAATCGCCAGCGGGCCCGGAACCAAGTCCTATGGGACTCTGTCGGTCTGGTGCCAGGTTCACGGGCGGGTTGTCGACAAGGTGTCGGTGGCGCCGGAGGCATTTTCGCCACGGCCGAAAGTCAGATCGACGGTGTTGAAAATCGAGTTGCTGCCAGAGCCGCGACTGACCGAGCGGGAGCGCCTGGTTTTGCGCGACTTGTTGCGCGCGGCCTTCGGACAAAGACGAAAGACGCTCGGCAACACGATGAAGACTTGGCTAAGGCAAAGCCGGGAAAATATTGACGGTTATCTTCGTTCCCGCGATATCGACCCGAAACGACGCGGTGAAACGCTGACCATCGATGAATTTGTCAATCTTTCCCGGGCGCTGAACGATTCTGGAATGCTGCCGCCGAAAGTCGACGGCTAAAAAGCAATGCCCGAACTTCCCGAAGTTGAAACGGTGTGCCGCAGCTTGCGGCCGCATCTCTTGGGCCGAACGATTCGCCGAGTGCGGGTCCTGGAGCCGCGCCTGCGCGTGCCGGTGGACGAGCAGGGGCTCCAGTCATTGGCCGGTAAACGGGTCGACGCGATTTCGCGCCTGGCCAAATATATTTTGCTCAACCTATCGGGAGACAACGTTTGGGTTTTTCACCTCGGCATGTCGGGCAAACTGGTTTGTGTCGCGCCGAATACGGCGCGCCAAAAACACGATCACATCATCGTCGACTTGGACGGCGGCGGTGAATTGCGCTATCACGATCCGCGCCGATTTGGCTTGTCGTTGGTGGCGAAAAAGGATCGGCTGCTCGAATTGCCGCAGCTGCGCCACGTCGGATTGGACCCCTTCGATCCGGCGCTAAACGGCGACTATCTGTTTCGTTTCACGCGCGCCTCCGAGCGGCGCATCCGCGATCTCTTGCTCGACCAGCAAATCGTTGGCGGCCTGGGCAACATCTACGCCAATGAAATCCTGTCCCTGACCGGAATCAAACCGACCGCGCGCGCTCATCGATTGACGCGAAAACAAGTTCACAGGATTGCGGCCGCGATCCCAGACCTGCTTGGCGACGCGATTCGCTGGTGCGGCACGTCGTTTTCCGATTATCGCGATGCCGATGACAAAGCGGGGAAATTTCAGAACCATCTGCGGGTGTATGACAGAGACGGAGAAAAGTGCCGCCTCTGTCCGAGCGTCATCAAGCGCGTTGCCATCGGTAA
Organism: Binatia bacterium; assembly: GCA_036398075.1. Lineage (GTDB taxonomy): Bacteria > Desulfobacterota > Binatia > UBA9968 > UBA9968 > DATACQ01. Next base: position 8,364 of record DASWHT010000266.1, read on the forward strand.
CCGCAGCGCTTTTTATTGCCCGACCTGCCAGAAGTGAATAGGCGCCGGAGATGTTTGTTTGCGAGGCTGGTTGCGCTCCGATAACGACTTGAACTGCTTGAACGATTTGAACGTCTTGAACGAGACGCCTTGCGTCGGATCGCGTTGAACCAACCGCCTCATGCTATTGTCTCCGCTGCGCCATCGCGACTACCGTGTTTTCTGCGGCGGTTTGCTGTTGTCCAGCGTCGGCAGCCAGTTCACCACCGTGGCGATAGCGTGGCAAATCTATGAGCTGACTAACTCGCCGCTACAGCTGGGGTTCATGGGATTGGCCCGTGGCGTGCCGCAGGTTGCCATGCTGCTTTTCGGCGGGCTGCTAGCGGATGCGCTCAATCGCCGCAAGGTGATCTTGTGCACGCAGTCGATTCTCCTCGTGGTTTCCGCGGCTCTTGCGTTCTCGACCTTCACTGAAAAGACAACGCCGCCGACCTTGTACGCGGCGACCGTAGCGTTGGCGTTGTTTAGCTCGTTGGAAGCGCCGGCGCGCCATTCGATTGTCTCGAACCTGGTTCCGCGAGAAGACCTCGCGGCGGCGCTGGCGATCTACAACTCGCAACGTCACGTCGCGACGATCGCCGGACCGGCCGTAGCGGGCGTGATAATAGCGGCGTGGGGACCCGCCATCTGCTACGCAATCGACGCCGTTTCATGGCTCATCATGTTTGTCTCGGTATTGTCGATTCGGACGCCATTGCCGGAGGGCGAAGGCCGGCGCGCGGTCTCCTTCGAATCCCTTCGCGCCGGTTTCAACTTTGTGTTGAATCACGCGGTGATTTTTCCGCTGCTGATCATGGATTTCGGCGCCAATATTTTTGGCACGGTGCGCGCTTTGTTGCCCATCTACGCTAAAGACATTCTCTCCGTCGGCCCCCGGGGGCTCGGGATTCTTTACGCGGCATCCGCGTTTGGCTCGTTGACCGGAGCCATCGGCTTGAGCTTTATCGAGAGCGCGCGGCGCGCCGGCGCGTGGATACTGGCCGGTGTGACGGTCTATGCGATTTCGATCGTTTTGTTCGCAACCTCTCACGTATTTTGGTTTTCCGTGTTTCTGCTGGCGGTTTCAGGCATCGGCGACACGATCAGCGCCATCATGCGTTCGACGATCAATCAGCTCGCGACACCCGATGAAATGCGCGGCAGAATGTCATCGATAAACAGTCTTTTTACCAACTGCGGGCCGCAGCTGGGGCAATTCGAAGCGGGAGCGCTGGCCGCCCTCGTCGGCGCCGAGCTGGCTACGATGAGCGGCGGGTGGGCGATTCTGCTCATCGTTGCGCTGCTGGTTTTCAGATTCCCGCATGTACGACACTACCAAATAGCGGGCGATGATCGGTAGCGCCGCACAAGCTGGCAGTTCAAGGTTCAAGGTTCAATGTTCAACGTCCCCACGCCCCAACCTTGAACTTTGAACCGCGCACGCAACGAGCTTCTCCACGATCTCACCCGTGGCTCTGGTGTTTCGGTTAACCTAAGAAATCCTCAGTATGCGCGTGCGCCGTCGCGCCAGTCAGCGCGAGGGTAGTTGTCGAAACTTCTTGCCGATGCCGAACAGGTTGATGAATTCACCGAAAACACGCTCACTCAACTGTTGGAGTCTCCTCATGTGATCCGGTGTTTCCTGGTGGATGCGCTGGGGATCGATCTTGCCGCCGAGTGCGGTGAGTGCTTTCTTGTTTTCGGCGACCCGAAGCCACCGATGAATCATCGGCTCGTCGACTTCCAGGTGAAACTGAAGGCCATAGACATTCACGCCATACCGAAAAGCCTGATTGGCGCACAGCGAAGAGAAGGCGAGGTGAACGGCGCTTTCGGGTATGTCAAATGTATCCCCGTGCCATTGAAAAATTCTCTCTGTCCTTTGAAACTCAGCGAGCAGAGGATCGTTTTCCGCCTCGTCCGTCGGGGAAACGTCATACCAGCCGATTTCTTTTTCATTGTTTGGGTAAACGTCGGCGCCGAGCGTTTTCGCGACCAATTGAGCGCCCAGGCAGATCCCCAACACCGGCAGATTTCGCCGCATGGCCTCTTCGATCAATTTCATCTCCGTGGTCAGGTGGGACAGCTGATGCGTGTCATTTGCGCTCATGGGTCCACCCAAAATCACCATGCCGCCGTAGCCATCCAAGCTCGGTTGCGCATCCGGATGGCGCGCGAAGTTGACGTAGCGGATGCGGAATCCAGACTGCTTCAACAGGGGATTTAACGTCCCGAGAAGCTCATGGGCGACATGCTGGAGAACGAGGAGTTTTTTCATGCGCAGATCGGTTGTAATTATAGCCGAGCGCTCGAACTATTGAAAATGGCCGGGGGTAGTTTGGAAAAACGGCAAGGCCTCTTTGTATTACGATAGTTGAAAGATTGCGCCGTTCGCGCAAATTTTCCTCTGACCTGAACTCGAACACGGGGATTTACTCGCGCCAAGGCGCAAAGTACGCCAAGTTCGGAGAGGAAAGATGAATAGTCTATCAGAAAAGTTTCACCGTTATCGTCCGACCATTGCGGCCTTGGCGTCTTTGCGCGAGATATTCCGAATTTCGGTTGCGGCCCTGCCGCGCTGGGCTTTTTGTGGTTAAATCTCGATGTGAGATACATGCGTGAGGGTCCAGCACATCCACGAGTATGGTTGCAAAGCTCAGGGTGCATAGTTAAGTTGAAGACACGGATAGGAAATAAAGGAGTCGTTCATGGCGGAAAATCTGAAACCGCGCAGCGGGGTGATCACAGACGGTCCGGACCGCGCGCCGACGCGGGCGATGCTGAAGGCGGCCGGGTTTACGGACGAAGATTTGGCGCGTCCCATCATCGGTGTCGCCAATACCTGGATCGAAATCGGCCCATGCAATTTGCACTTGCGCCGTCTGGCGGTCAAGGTGAAAGAAGGCATCCGCGCCGCCGGCGCGACGCCGATGGAGTTCAATACGGTGTCAATCTCCGACGGCATCAGCATGGGCGTCGAGGGCATGAAGTGCTCGCTCATCAGCCGCGAGGTGATCGCCGATTCCATTGAATTGGTCGCGCGGGGGAATCACTTCGACGGCCTCATCTGTCTTTCCGGTTGCGATAAAACCAACCCCGGCGTCGTCATGGCGCTGGCGCGCCTCGATATTCCCGGCCTTGCGCTCTACGGCGGCTCCATCGCGCCGGGCCATCTGGATGACAAGGACCTGACGATTCAAGACGTATTCGAAGCCGTGGGCGCCTACGCCAGCGGGCGCATAAACGAGCAGCAGTTCAGAGCGGTCGAAAACACCGCCTGTCCCGGCGCGGGCGCCTGCGGTGGGCAGTTCACCGCCAACACCATGTCCACGGTGATGGAATTTCTTGGCATCTCGCCGCTGGGCAGCAACGGCATTCCCGCCACCGTTGGGGAGAAAGACGAAGCGGCGTTCAACGCCGGCAAGCTCGTGGTTGACATGCTGCGGCGCGACTTGCGCCCGTCGCAAATCATCACACGGCGGTCGATTGAAAATGCCATCGCTTCCGTCGCCGCCACCGGTGGTTCCACCAATGCGGTTTTGCACTTGCTCGCCATCGCGCGCGAAGCGGGCGTCGAACTGACCATCGATGATTTCGACCGGATCAGCGAGCGCACGCCGCTCATCGCCGATCTGAAGCCGGGCGGACGATTCGTCGCTAACGATCTTTATAAAGCCGGTGGGATTCAATTGGTAGCCAAGCGCTTGGTCGACGCGGGGCTGATTCATGGCGACGCGATGACCGTGACCGGCAAGACCATCCGCGAGGCAGCCGAGATGACCCGGGAAACGGCGGGCCAGGAGGTTGTGCGGCAGATGGCCAATCCGCTGAAATCCACCGGCGGGTTGGTGATTCTCAAGGGCAACCTGGCGCCGGAAGGTTGCGTCGTCAAAGTCGCCGGTCACGAAAGAATGATTCACAAGGGACCGGCGCGGGTTTTTGACCGCGAAGAGGACGCCTTCCAAGCGGTGCAGACAGGCAAGATTAAAGATAATGATGTCGTTGTCATTCGTTATGAGGGACCCAAAGGCGGACCCGGAATGCGCGAGATGCTCGGCGTGACTGCCGCGCTGGTCGGCGCGGGATTAGGCGATTCGGTGGCGTTGCTTACCGATGGCCGCTTCTCCGGCGCAACCCACGGCTTGATGGCCGGTCATGTTGCGCCCGAAGCGGCCCACGGCGGCCCCATCGCCGCCCTGCGCGACGGCGATACGGTGATTTTCGATATCAAGGCGCGCCGCCTCGACGTGGAGATCTCCGCTGAAGAAATGTCTGCGCGTTTGCGCAACTGGAGCGCTCCGCCGCCGCGTTACAAAAGCGGCGTCATGGCGAAGTA
>DASWHT010000267.1:0-6025 GCA_036398075.1 Binatia bacterium
TCGCGCGAGATTTCCGACTTGCTGCTCGACGAAATCGACCACCGGGCTTTCCAAGCGAACGCCATTCAGCGCGTTCACTTCCTGAATGCCGGTCGGGCTCGTCACGTTCACTTCGGTGAGAAAATTGCCGATCACATCCAGGCCGACGAAGTAGAGTCCGTCCGCTCTCAGCAGAGGCGCGAGCGCGGCGCAGATTTCCCGATCTCGCTCGGTGACTTCGGTCTTCACGCACTGCCCGCCGACGTGAATGTTGCCGCGCGTTTCCGACTCCAACGGAACTCTGAGGACGGCTCCCAACGGTTCGCCGTTGAGGACGATGATTCGCTTGTCACCCTGGCGGATCTCGGGCAGATAACGCTGCGCCATCACCAGCCGCCGGCCATTATCGGTGGCGGCTTCCAGTATGGAGTTGGTGTTGCGGTCCTGATCGCGCAGATAAAAAACGCCGCTGCCACCGCTGCCGTCGAGTGGTTTGATAATCATCTCGCCGCCCAGCTCGGCCATGAACGCCTTCAAACGTGCCATATCGCCGGCGACCAGCGTCTGCGGGATTTGCTCGGGAAAACGCAGCGCGTAAAGTTTTTCGTTCGCCTCGCGCAGCCCCTTGGGATGGTTCATGACGAAGCACTTGCTCGGGTCGATCAAGCTCAGCAGATGGGTCGCAAAGAAAAATTTCATGTCGAAGGGAGGATCTTTGCGCATCCACACGCTGTGGAAATTATCCAGCGCGCCCGTCATAAATTCGCCCAGGCGATAGTGCGGCTTTGCGCGGGCGAGATCCAGCCGCCGATGGCGGGCGTGCGGCGTGCCGCCGCGCACAAACAAGTCATCCAGCTCCATGAAATAGATTTCATGGCCGCGCTGCTGGGCTTCCAACATCAGGACAAAGGTGGTGTCCTTGTCGATGTCAATCTTGTCGACAGGGTCCATGACGACCCCGATCTTCAATCCTCCCATGATCACCTTTCCCGCGAATACAGTGACGCGCGCCAATTAACGGTCACCGCTCACCGCCTCACTAATTCTTACTCCCGAACGACCCAGGTGCGCGCCAGGAAATCATGCCAGCCGCGCTTTTCCCGCTGCCCTAAAACCCATAGGAAAGCCAATCCGAACGACGCGACGCCCAAGCCGACGGCGCCGATCCAGCGCAGCAATGCCCTTCGATAGCTGATCGGTGTGAGGCCGGCGCCGACCACGCGCAAGCCGAATAGCCATTTGCCGATGGTCTTTCCGTCCATGCCATGAAAGACGACGAAGTAGGTCGTCGTTAAGCCCATCGAGGCCAATGTCAAAAAAGACACGAGCGGCGCGGCGTTGTTCCACGAGATCATCCGGTTGTGCGCGGTCAAGCCGACCTTATAGCCGATATAGGCCATAACTCCCATCACCGTCGAAAGCAAAACGATGATGATGATATCGACGAGAAAGGCGCCCGCACGGCGGAAAAGGCCGCCCCAGCGCAGTTCCGCCATCGGCTCGCTTGGAGCGGGCACGTCATGAATTTTCGGCGGCGCTTCAGCGCGCGCCGGAAAATCCTCATCGCCAGTCTCAACCGCTTCGTCAAGCTCGCTCTCCGGCTCCTCCGATATCAAGGTGAATTCGCCGGCTTTGGGAACACCGAGAACAACTCTGGAGTGCAACAATTTGGCGCCGCAGCTTTGACACCGCTCGTCGGAAATCAGCGCCGGAGCATCGCAGTTTTGACATTTCATAAAGTCAGAATCTTTGAGACCCAATGATGCTAGAGAAAGCGCGCCTGCGAATCAAGTGAACCTACTGGAGATCGCCCCAGAGAAACTGCACCAGGCTAAGCGCGGCCAGCGCCGCGGTCTCGGCGCGTAGCACTCGTCGACCGAGTTGAACGGGCACGAAACCATGGGCCTGGGCCAATTCCGCCTCGTGGACGCTAAATCCGCCTTCCGGGCCAACGGCAACGAGCACGGATTGGGCGGCCGAGTGTGCTGCGTGCGCCTGATGCAGCGATTGGCGTTGCTCCTTCTCCGAAAAAAATAGTTTCAGAGTTACCGGCCATTCTCCGCTCACGAGTGCATGAAATTCGTGGAGGGGCCGGATCTCCGGCACGCGAGTTCTGCCGCACTGCTTGACGGCGCTCAGCGCTATTTTTCCCCAGCGTTCCGTGCGCGTCGCGATTTTTCTTTCGTCCAGCTTCGGCACCGAAAAAGCCGAAGTGAAGGGGACGATCGTTTGCACGCCGAGCTCGGTCGCTTTCTCAACGACGAAATCCATCTTGTCGCCTTTGGTTAAGGCTACGGCAAATGTGACTTGCAGCGAGGACTCCCGCCCAGCCTCGTAGGATCTGAGAATTTCGATTTCGCCCTGTTGCGCCGACAGCTGTCGAATAACGGCCTCATGCTCCCAGCCGGAATCGTCAAACACCGTGACCCGGTCGCCGGGCACCAGGCGCAGCACTTTTCGCAAATGCGCCAATTCTTGCCCGTCCACGAGGCCGCGATTGTCACGCAGATTTTTTTTCGGCAGGTAAAAGCGAGCCATGGCGCATTACTTTCGCTGCAAGAGCAAGCTCACCCACTCGCGCGATTGCTTGCGCTTGACGACCCGGAAACGAGCGGCAAACCGCCGCGTGACGGCGCCGGCCTTCGCGTGCAAGATTCCCGATAATATTAAGAATCCTTTCGTCGCGACTTTTTTTTCCAGGGCGGCGGCCAGTTCCAGCAGGGTCTCGGCGGTCAGGTTGGCGGCCACAACGTCGAAGCGGCGCCGGATCGCGTTCAGCCTGGCTCCGCTAAGACAAATCGTCTCCGCGACACCGTTGGCGCGGCAATTTTCCCGCGCCACTCGTAGCGCGACCGGATCATTATCGATGGCGCGGACTTCTCGAGCGCCGAGATGCGCCAACGCAATCGCCAGGATGCCGGAGCCGGTGCCGACATCGAGCGCCGTGAATCGACCTGTCGGAAGCCGCTCGCTCACCCATTCAAGAAACTCCATGCAGCCGCGCGTGGTCGCGTGCGTGCCGGTGCCGAAAGCCATGCCCGGCTCGATGGTGATCACTCGGCGGCGGCGAAACTTCGGCGGCTCAAGCCATGGCGGCGTCACCCAGAACGTCTTGCCGACCCGCCGCGGTTTGATGAATCGCTTCCAGGAATGTTCCCAGTTTTCCGGCTTGACGACTCGCCACTGCAGCCGCGGTTTCCGTGCGCCCGGGAAAAGCCGCGTGACGGCGTCGACAAAGCGATTGATATCCCGGCGCAACGGCGCGCCGGCGTGAGGGGCCGCGAAAAAAGCATCCAATCCGTTTTTTTTCAGGACGACGCCCGGCGCGCCGCGCTCGATCAAAAAATTCGCCAGCGCATCGATGCTCGCGGGACTCGTACGGACCGAAAGTTGCGTCCACGAATGTGCCACGGGCTTTTATGCCATAGGCGGAAAATCGGATCAATTCGCCCGCCAGATAAGATGGTCGGTCCGGAAGAAATTTACCGCCGAGGCGCTGAGTACGCCGAGGAAGACATTTTGGCCAAAAAAAAGCGCGAACTCTGCGAACTCTGAGGTCGTGAGAAAAAATCCCCAAGATTTTTCTGATTTCTCTTGACTAGCGACATAGCTATGTATATGATTCCTCACCATGGGCTACCTTACCAAAGTACAGGTCATCGAGCGAGCCAACCAGACTCGGCAATACTATTTGATCTGCCCGGCCCCCTTGGCGCAAGCCTTGGAGTTGGAAAAGGGCGAGGAGATCGACTGGGTCGTCGAGGATCGCAACAATCTGGTTTTACGCCGTGTGCGCAAAACGGCAAGCAAGCTGCGGAGTGCAAAGCATGGCAAATGAACGGGCTAGGTTGCCAGGGTGGGCATCGGCTCAAGAAAACTATAGCGTGACGGATCGGGCGGCGTCAGAAAAGGAGGAAGGGGGAAGGGCACGAAAGCCGCGGTTTCAGCAGATTGACCGAGAGCAGTTATTTTGGCGGATGGTGAATGTCGAGCGATTGATTGCGCAGGATCATCCGGCGCGGGCGATCTGGGAGTTTGTGGGGAAGCTGGATCTGAGCGGCTATACGGGAGAGATTCGTGCGGTTGAGGGTATGGCGGGGCGGCCCGCGCTCAATCCTCAGCTATTGGTCAGCTTGTGGGTTTATGCCTACGGCCAAGGGGTGGGCTCGGCGCGGGCCATTGAGCAGTTGTGCGAATGGGATCCAGCGTATCAGTGGCTGACGGGGGCGGCGGCGGTCAACGCGCACTGGCTATCGGACTTTCGGGTGCAACACGAGTCGGCACTGAAAGGACTGTTCGTGCAGATATTGGGGCTGTTGAGCGCCGATGGGCTGATCACGCTGGAGCGCGTGATGCAGGACGGGACCAAGATCAGGGCGTCAGCGGCCTCGGACAGCTTTCGAAGCAAGGAGCGAATCGAGCAGGCCATCGAGCAAGCGCAGGAGCAAGTGGAGGCGGTCGATGAGATGACCGAAGAGGAATCGAGCCGGCGCAGGACCCAGGCACGCGAGCGTGCACAGCGGGAGCGCCAGGAGCGGTTGGAATCGGCGCTCGAGGAGTTTGAGAAGCTTGAGGCCGAAGGAAGTGTCAAAGACAAAAAGAAAACGCGGGTGAGTACGACCGACCCGCAGGCACGGGTGATGAAGCAGCCCGACGGCGGCTTTGCCCCCAGCTACAACGTGCAGGTGAACACGGATGCGACCAACGCGGTGATCGTAGCGGTCGAGGTGGTGCAGGCGGGCAATGACTTTGAACAATTGACGCCGGGGCTTGACCGAGTGGAGCACAACCTCGGGGAGACTCCAGATCAGGTCGTGGCCGACGGCGGTTATGTCAGCCGGGACAATATCGTGGAGATGAAGTTGAGGGGAGTGGAGTTCATTGGGCCGCAATGCGATGAAGCGGGCAAGGGGAAGAGCTCTTACGAGGGGCGCGGGGTAAGTCCCGAGTATCACTCGTCACGGTTTGTTTATGATGCGACCACCGACAGTTTTCACTGTCCGCAGGGCAAGCAACTATCTTATGAGGGGAAAGAGGAACGCAACTCGCAAGTGAGCTACAAGTATCGTGCTGCGATGGCAGATTGCCAAGCCTGTCCGGTCAAAGCACAATGCTGCGCTGGCAATCAGGTGACGGGCCGCTCGCTCCAGCGCACCGAAGAGTTAGCCGAAGTGGCGGAGTTCCGCCACAAGATGCAAACCGAGGAAGCCCGAAAGATTTATCGACAAAGGGCGCAGATAGCCGAGACTCCGAATCTCTGGATTAAGGCGAAGTTCGGGCTGCGCCAGTTTAGCGTGCGCGGATTAACTAAGGTAGGTCTGGAAGCTCTGTGGGCCTGCCTGACCTATAACATTCGCGTGTGGATTCGTCTGCGCTGGAGAAGAGAAGGAGCTTTTGCTACAGCAACGGCATAAAAAAAGGGGGAAGAGGTGTAGTACAGAGAGAATCGGCAAGTTTGGGCCTTATCAGCCCCAGGGTGAGCCCACATCGGCACAACCGCCGAGAACGGGTGGTCTGGTGCGACTGAAAAAAATCACCCGACCGACCGGAACGCTCAATCCTGCAAACTTCGATTCTTTCTCACGTCCTGAGCCTCTGCGGTGAAATAACTCGTGCCGTTTTTCATAGCCTGCCTCGCCGTCTTGTGTAAATCGGCGCTTCCAGATATTTAAAATAGTTGCGCTCGAAAAGGAGCATCGAATGAAATTAGCCACCCTTAAACCCAATGATCTCGCCATTATTAATGGCGAGACGATGATTTCGGTCGGCGACGTACTGCCCGCGGGAGCGACGATGATCGATTTGATCGCCGCCTACGACGGGGCCAGGGGCAAATTGGAAACTCTTGCGGCCAGTGGCGGCGGCAAGGAATTTGGATCCAAAAATTCCTCAAAGCCCCCGTGGAAAAGCCGTCGAAGATCTGCAAGGTAGGGGTCACAAGGTAGGGGTCAAATCTTTTGTTGATAGATTTCGGCGGCGATCCGCTCTATTTGTTCTCTAAACTTCTTCTCCAGGATAAGCTTTACAGCCCCCTGAACGACGCGAT
>DASWHT010000268.1:0-2284 GCA_036398075.1 Binatia bacterium
GGCGAGCGGCCCCTATCGATGCGCATATCCACCTGCGCGGTTTCGGGCGGTTTCGTGCATCTCTACACCGCGCTCGACAATGGCTTGTTCGACAAGTACGGTTTTAAATTCGAGAATATTTTCATTCGCGGCAGCGCCCAAAATTTAACCGCTTTGTCGAGTGATGAAGTCCAATTCACCTACTGCGCCGCCGACGGGACTATACCCGGTCTGGCTACGGGAATCGACGTAAAGCTCGTTGCCTCTCCCCTGGTGAAGCTGCCTTATGTGTTGGTGGCGCGAAAGGAAATCAGGCGTCCCGAGGACCTCATGGGAAAATCTATGGGGATAGCGCGGGCGGGCGACTTGAGCGACCGGCTCTCGCGCGCGGTGGTGAAAAAGTTCGGCTTGTCCCCGGACGCGGTCACGATCCGGCCCATCGGCGGCAGCCAGGGCGAGCGCTATCAGGCGATGGCTGCAAACATTGTACAGGCGGTAATTATCACACCGCCTTTGGACGTCCGGGCCAAGAATGAAGGCTACAACGTGCTCTATCGCCTGATTGATCTGAACCTGCCATTTATTTACAGCAGCGTACACACGAGTTACAAGATGCTGCGCGAGCGTCCCGAGATCGTCCAGCGGATGGTTGCGGCCTTCGCCGAAATCGTTTATTTCGTCGAGAAAAATCCCGAAAAGGCCAAAGCCGCCATCGCCAAAGCGATGCGCACTAAAGATGAAGAAGCCTTACAATCGTCCTACAACGTTTACGCCAAAGAAATCCTCGACCGAACGATGGTCGTGCCGGGAAAATCGGTCGCCGAAGCCATTGACCTTGCCCGTGAAGCCGGTACCGTAATCAGAAGGAAACCAGAAGAGATATACGACAACGGCTTTGTAAATAATTTGGAAAAAAGCGGTTTCTTGAAAGAGATCTGGGGCAGTGAAAAATACCGGCGGTAGTCGTGTGAATTACCCACCGCCTTTTCGCAATGATCACAGGAGGAGTTAAATCATGATTAGCGCAAAGGATATCAAAGGGGCTTTGGCGATTATGCCGACGCCGGCCAAGGACGGAGCCGATCGCCTGGATGCGACGGATACAGTCGACCTTGATGAGACCGCCCGCCTGGCTGAGAGCCTGGTCCGCGATGGCGCCACCGGCATCATGGCGCTGGGCACCATGGGCGAGTGCGCGACCACGTCGCAGAGCGATTATGAAGTCTTCGTCGATTGTTTGCTAAAAACCGTGCGCGGGCGCATCCCGACTTTCGTCGGCGCGACGGCATTGAGCGGCCACGATATCGCCAAGCGCATCAAATTCGTCAAAGCGCGCGGCGCCACGGGAACGCTATTGGGCATTCCCATGTGGCAACCGGCGACCCTCGATATGGCGGTCAAATTTTACGCGGATGTCGCGGCGACCTTCCCCGATTTTCCGATTATGGTTTACGCGAACCCGCGCGCTTTTCGTTTCCCTTTTGGCGTCGACTTCTGGGGAGGCGTTGTCGAGAAAGCGCCGACGGTGATGTCCGCAAAGTTTTCCAGTAGAGCGATTCTCAAAGCGGCGGTGGCCGTTACCAAAGGTCGGGTCAACTTCGTGCCGCCTGTGGGCATGGCGTACGAGTTTGCCCAGCTCTCCCCGGAAACCACGACGACCTGTTGGATCCCCGCCGTGGGACCGCAAATCGGCCTCGCGCTCATGAACGCGCTCGCCGCGAAAAACCCGCAACAGGCGAAAGCCGTGGCCGATGATATCGCCTGGGCCGTCGAACCGCACCACGCGATCACCGGCTCCCAGGACGTTTTCGCTTCCTACAACATTCAGATGGAAAAGATTCTGATGGGGGCCTCCGGTTACTGCAAGCCCGGTCCCATCCGGCCACCCTACAACGTCATGCCGGATGACTTCGCCAATGCATCGCGCGAAAGCGGCCAGCGCTTGGGGAAACTTAGGGAAAAGTATTCGAAGGTGTTAGGATAACTTGCAGCAACTTTAAAGCGGCCGTGCGCAAACTCTACTCGGCCTGCCTTGCGCTGAGCAAATTTTGCCGAGGGTCGATGGCAACACCAGCGACCCTTACTTCGTAGTGGAGATGCGGACCGGTGCTTTTCCCCCTGTTACCCACCTGGGCGATCGGTTGTCCCTTGCGCACGCGCTCTCCTTGGTTGACGAAAATCTTGGAGAGGTGAGCATAATGAGTTTTGATCTGCTGGCTATGGTTCAAAATTATTGTGCCGCGCTGGCCGTCGATAGACTCCACAACCGCGTCGCCGGAAGCATGGACCGGAGTTCCTATGGGAT
>DASWHT010000269.1:0-3791 GCA_036398075.1 Binatia bacterium
AACAGGCTTTGCCGCTGCCCGAACCCAAGTCGAGAACGGTCTCGCCTTCACGAATATGGCGCGACGGATCACCGCAGCCGTAATCTTTCTGGATAATTTCATCGGGGATGACTCTCAGCAGAGCGTTGTCGTAGCTCGCCGGCGAGCATAACGAAGCTTCGACTTGCCGGGCTGCGTTGCCGTAGCGATCGAGAACCGCCTGCTCAACGCTGATTTTGTTTCCGCCGCTTGCCGCGGCGCCGTTGACGCCAGCCGGCGATTGACCTTCCATAGACCCTCCCTTGTGAACGTTCTCATCCCAGAAAACCATCTTCGCAAATTTCACGCAAGCCAAAATCGGCCATACCTTTATCTAAGATGCATTTAAAACGGTGGAAGCCGTGGAAAAGTTCCGACGATGTTTCGTTCATGCTGAGGCTCTCGAAGCATGAACGTATGTTTTGACAAACTCTCAGTCGATTATTCGGAGTTGGCGGCCTTGGTATAACGGACATCATTGGATTGCAACAAGTATCCCTGGATGAATTCGTCGATATCGCCGTCGAGCACGCCGTCCGCGTTGCCGATCTCGATATTCGTCCGGTGGTCTTTGACCATGCGGTAGGGATGGAGCACGTAGGAGCGGATCTGGCTGCCCCAGGCGATGTCCTTTTTGGTCTTGTGATAGCTCTCCATTTTCTCTTTTTGCTTTTCGATCTCGAGCTCGTAAAGACGCGATTTCAAAATCTTCATCGCCATGGCGCGATTTTTATGTTGTGAGCGTTCGTTTTGGCAGGCCACGACGATGCCGGAGGGAAAATGGGTCAAGCGCACGGCGGAATCGGTCTTGTTGACATGCTGGCCGCCCGCGCCGCTGGAACGATAGGTGTCGACGCGCAGGTCGGCGTCATCGATCTCAATTTTGATATCGTCGTCCACTTCCGGATAGACGAAGACGGAAGCGAATGAAGTGTGGCGCCGCGAGTTGGCGTCGAAGGGCGAGATGCGCACGAGCCGGTGAATGCCGGCTTCGGCTTTCAGATAGCCGTAAGCGTAGTCGCCTTCCACCAGGAAAGTCACGCTCTTCACGCCCGCCTCTTCGCCCGGCTGGTATTCGAGAATCTCTTTCCGATAGCCGCGCCGGTCGCACCAGCGCAGATACATGCGCAAAAGAATTTCCGCCCAATCCTGCGCTTCCGTGCCGCCGGCACCAGGATGAAGGATGACAATGGCGTTGCGCCGGTCGTCGGGACCGCCCAGGAGCAGTGTTAACTCTGTCTGCGCCATCTCCCGGGCCACCTGGCCAACCTTAGCCGCCGCTTCGCTCAACGCATCTTCGCTCTTTTCATCCTGGGCAACGTCGAGAAAGAAGCGCGCTTCTTCGAGGCCCGCGCGTTGCTTCTCCCAGGCGTCGATGACAGCTTTGACGGCGGATTGTTCTTTGAAAATGCCCTGGGCTTTTTCGCTGTCGTTCCAGAAATCCGGCTTGGATGTGAGCGCGGTCAGCTCTTCGACGCGCTTCTGCTTGCCGGCGACGTCAAAGCCGCCTCCGCAAAAGCTCTACGCGCTCTTCAAGGTGGGTCAATTGTTCACGGGTTTCTTCGAGCATTGATTTTACTTTCTTCTGACGTATGAATTCTGGATTCTGTTTCCTGGCTAATTACTTCTGGCTCCCGGATGCCGTCTTTCTTTATAGTATACCTACAAAAAGCCCCGCTCACAAAGCGCCCGGTAGATCTTTCTCTCCAACCGTCCCATAGCGCGCGCGTCACGGGCCGAACGCTCGTGATCGTAGCCGAGCAGATGCACGATACCGTGAATCAACAGTGTGGCCAGTTCCTCTTTGAGCGTCCGTCCGCGCTCCTTGGCCTGCGCCCGCGCCTTATCGACCGAGATCACGACATCGCCCAGCAGCCGTATCGGTCCCGGCAAATTTTCCGCTGCGGGAAATGACAGCACATCGGTTGCGTAATCCTTCTTGCGGTACTTAGCGTTGAGTTGCCGGATCTCGCTATTTCCCACTAAAGCCAGGCTCAGCTCCGCCTGTTCATGGTTAAGCAGGCGGAGAACTTCAAGCGCGGTGATTTTAACGGCACGCGCGGGATAGTTTTGCCCGGCGCCGCGCCGGATTAATTCGACGGGCATGGTGGGATACTAACCTGTCAGCGCGGCGCCTGCGACACCCGCGGTCGGGGGTCGCCGGAAAACTGCCACAAAATCCCGAGACATTAGAAAAGGATGGGTGTTGCGGCTACGCCCCTTGGTCAGGTCTCCTTTTACGGTGGGGTAGCCTTGTCTAACACCTCCTGGTTTGAGCGCTCGAGAAAGAGCCTTTTTAGGCCCATCCGGTTAATTGACTTGCCAAAGTCGATTTGCTAGTACACTAAAAGTCAATTTTGAGGAGGAGCGAGATGACTTATATTATTGCCGAGCCATGCATAGATGTAAAAGATACAGCGTGTGTTGATGTATGCCCGGTGGATTGCATTCATCCAACGAAAAACGAGACCGAGGAGTTTGAGAAGGAAAACAAGCTCTACATAGATCCCGAAGAGTGCATCGACTGCGGCGCCTGCGAGCCCGTCTGTCCTGTGGAGGCGATTTTTGAAGAGGCGGCGACGCCGGACAAGTGGAAACATTTCATTCAGGTCGACGCCGACTGGTTCAAGGCCAAAAAGGGCTAACTCTTTAACTCCAGATTTGCCCCCGACTCTCGAAAAAAAGGCTGAAGAGACTTTCTTCAGCCTTTTTCCGCTCCGAAATCTCCTCCTCAACGGTCAATTTACCAGCGTCAAGATCAAGCCGCGCAACTCTCCCCCTTTGCCGATTGCCGCCCGCATTGCACTTCGGCACCGCATGGCTTATTTTGCCGATTCTTGACTCGGCTCCGGCCTTTGTTATAGGCAACATCGGAGGGGAGAAAATTTCCATGGTAATGGTTCTCAAGAACGAGGAGATGAAGAATCTTCTGCCGAT
The DNA here is from genome assembly GCA_036398075.1 of Binatia bacterium. GTDB lineage: Bacteria > Desulfobacterota > Binatia > UBA9968 > UBA9968 > DATACQ01. Next base: position 2,956 of record DASWHT010000269.1, read on the forward strand.
GGCGGAAGAGGTCGATGCCATCGAGCAAGCTTTTCGCGAACTCGGCGAAGGCAAGGCAATGATTGCGCCAAGGGCGCGTCTGAGAACACCGTGGAAGGAGGAAGGCGGCCAGTACTATTTCAACAATATCATGGGACTCGTCCCGGGCATGAAGTCGATGGCCCTGCGCATCGACTCGAGTTTCTCCACGGATGTGGAAGTGGCCGGCAGCAAGCGGCGCGTCTACCCCGGCGACTATATCGGCCTTGTTTTGCTTTTTGACATGGACACTTGCGAAATCCTCGCCATGATGGACGATCACTATATCTCTGCCATGCGCGTCGGCGCCACCAGCGCGGTGGCGAGCAAATATCTCGCGCGCAAGGACGCGAAAGTCATGGCCTTGCTGGGCTCGGGGGAGCAGGCGAAGACTCAAGTGACGGCGCATCTTGCCGTGCGGCCGTTAAGCAAAATCAAAGTCTACAGCCCGACGAAGGAAAATCGCGAGCGCTTCGCCAGAGAAGTCAGCGCCGAGACCGGCGTGGAAGTTACACCGGTATCAAGCGCCGAGGAAGCGATCCGCGGTAGCGACATCGTTACCGCTGCGACCAATACGGTGGACCCGGTCGTTCAAGGCAAATGGGTTGAAGCGGGCATGCATCTGAACAGCATAGTCGGCGGCGACGGTTACCTCCCCCGTCGAGAGCTTGACGACGAAGCGGTGATGAAATCCGATCTCATCATCGTCGGCTCCAAGCAACAGATATTTATCGATAAGCAGGCCGAGTTCCACGACCGACTCGAACGCGGCCTTGTGAAAGCCGAAAACCTGCACGAACTTGGCGACCTGCTTACCG
>DASWHT010000270.1:0-3711 GCA_036398075.1 Binatia bacterium
CCCTTACGGTGGGGGTGCTGGATTCCCGCTGGAGCCTGCCCTCGACTGCGATCGGGGGCGGGAATGACGACAGAGGGCCTTCCGGTTATGTGAAGGAAATTTTGAGACACTACACTAGGTCTCAATTGACTTAAGTCATAGGTATGAAGGCGAGCAAGCCCATTTTCATCGTCCTGCTGCTGAGTGCGCTCGTGACGGCAGTTCTATTACTGCCGATTCGCGAATGGTTCATGCAATTTGAAAGCTATGTGCGGTCCCTGGGCGCGATCGGTCCCGTGGTCGTCGTATTGGTATACATACTCTGTACCGTGCTGTTTATTCCCGGCAGCGCGATTACAATCGGGTCGGGCACCCTATTTGGATTGACGACCGGCTTTATCGTTGTGGTCCTGGGCGCGAATTTGGGTGCGCTCTGTGCTTTTTTTCTCGCGCGCGGCTTGCTTCGTGAAAAAGTCGCGACTTGGGCGGCGGCGAATCCCAAGTTCCGCTCCCTCGATCAGGCGATCGGCCGTCAAGGCTTCAAGATGGTTCTATTGACGCGATTAAGCCCGGTGTTTCCCTTCGTCTTGCTGAATTATTTATTAGGTCTCACCGCGGTGCGCCCGGCAGCGTACGCGCTCGCCAACTTGCTCGGCATGCTGCCGGCGACATTTCTATTCGTCTACGTCGGCGCGGCGGCGCGCGATGCGATTGCCGGCCAAATGGACGTCTCGGCGGGGGTTTACCAACAAATCTTGAAATACGTCGGGCTTGCGGCGACGGTTGCAGTGGTTGTGGTCGTGACGCGCATCGCACGCAAAGCGTTGCGCGAGGCGGAACGGGCTCAAGAAGGGAGCGCCGTAAAACCGACGCTAGACACGAAATATAAACCGGCGTCGTTCGATGAAATGATGCTTGTGGACGACGTACACGACAGGCAGTTGATCGAAAACTGCCATCCGCCGCACTGGGCCAATCCGACACCGAATGGCAAATACAATCTCGTCGTCATCGGCGCGGGCACAGCCGGGTTGGTTAGTGCTGCCGGCGCCGCCGGCCTTGGCGCCAAGGTCGCGCTGATCGAACGCAATCTGCTGGGCGGCGACTGTTTGAACGTCGGTTGCGTGCCGTCGAAAGGCGTCATCCGCGCGGCGCGCGCAGCGTTCGATTCTCGAAACGGTGCGGAGTTCGGCATCCACTGCGATTCTCAATCCAAAGCGGACTTCGCTGCGGCGATGGCGCGCATGCGGCGGCTGCGCGCGGGCATCAGCCAACATGACTCAGCAGAACGCTTTCGAAAACTCGGTGTGGATGTCTATATCGGTCATGGGCGATTTGTCGGGCCGTCCACGGTTGAAATCGACGGCAAGCGCCTGGAGTTCCACCGCGCGGTAATCGCAACCGGTGCCCGCGCCGCTGAACTTCCGATCCCTGGGCTCAAAGAAGCGGGCTACTACACCAACGAAACGATCTTCACGCTGACCGAATTGCCGCGCCGGTTGGTTGTCATTGGCACAGGACCCATAGGCTGCGAGCTGGCCCAGTCTTTTCGCCGCTTCGGTAGCGAAGTGATCGCCATTACGGACGGAGTGGAGATTCTACCGAAGGAAGACCAGGACGCCGCCGCCATCGTGCGCAAGCAAATGGACCGCGAAGGCGTTCGGGTCGTTACGCGCGGCATGATTAAGCAGGTAAGTGGCAACGGCGCGGGTAAGCGCGTGGCGGTGGCGGTGGAAGGCCATGTGCAAGAAATCGACTGCGACGCGATCCTCGTTTCTGTCGGCAGGCAGCCGAATCTGGAAGGGTTGGGTTTAGATGCCGCAAGCGTGCAATATGCGCGTAGCGGTGTGCTGGTGGACGAGCGCATGCGGACATCTAACCCGCGCGTGTTTGCCGCCGGCGATATCTGCTCGCGCTATAAATTCACCCACGCCGCCGATGCCATGGCGCGCATTGTGATTGCCAACGCGTTGTTCCTGGCGCGGCGCAAGGTGACCGATTTGGTTATTCCCTGGTGTACCTATACCGACCCGGAAATCGCCCACGTGGGCTATTACGAAAAAGACGGCAAAGCCGCGGGCTTCGACGTCGCGACGATCACTGAACGTTTCGATCGCGTGGACCGCGCGATCTTGGACGGGGAAGACGAGGGATTTGCCCGAGTCCACTATGATAAGAAAACCGGCAAAATCTTGGGCGGGACCATCGTCGCGCGCCACGCGGGTGAGATGCTGGGTGAATTGACCTTGGCGATGGTAGCGAAACAGAGTGTCGGGGTCTTGTCGTCGACCATACATTCTTACCCGACTCAGGCGGAGGCGTTGCGCAAAATCGGCGACGCCTACATGCGCACCAAGCTCACCCCCACGGTGAAAAAAGTGTTCGCGCGGTGGTTGGCGTGGCGGCTCTAGAAACATTTTTTCAAACCCTTTTAGGAAAGGTGGCATGTGCGGATCTCCGTAATCATTCCGATCTTGAACGAGGCCAAAAACATCGTGGCAACGCTGCAAGCGCTCTTGCCCCTGGGTCCCAGTGAATTGTTCATCGTGGACGGTGGCAGCAGCGACGGCACTCCGGCGATCTGCCGGGAATTCAATGTTGAAGTATTAACGTCGCCGCGCGGGCGGGCGGCGCAGATGAATTACGGCGCGCGGCGGGCAACCGGCGATGTTTTGCTGTTTTTGCACGCCGACACGCGGCTGCCGCCGACCGCTTTTGACGACATACGGGACGCGCTCAGCGATCCGCGCTTCGTGGGCGGACGCTTCGATATTCAACTGGACGGCGATCATTGGATGCTGCGAGTTATCGGCGCGATGATCAGCCTGCGCTCGCGGTTGAGCAAGGTCGGCACCGGTGATCAGGGGATTTTCGTCCGCCGCGAAGTGTTCCAAAGGATGGGCGGCTTCCCGGAGATTCCGCTCATGGAAGATATCGCCCTGTGCCGCGCGCTCAAACGCCTTGGCGAGGTGGCCTGTTTGAGAAGCCAAGTTATTACCTCCGCGCGGCGCTGGGAGTCGGACGGCGTCTGGCGCACGATCTTTAGAATGTGGATGCTCAAGTCGCTCTATCTGATGGGCGTCTCGCCGGTGCGGCTAAAGAAGTTTTATGTCGACACACGCTAACGCGCTCGCCGTGATGGCCAAGGCGCCGGTCGCCGGGCAGGTCAAAACCCGTCTGGTGCCGCCGTTGACCCAAGAGCAAGCTGCGGAGTTCTATCGCGCGCTACTGCTGGATCAGCTGGAAAATTTAAAAGGAATTACATTCGCGGACCTTTACCTTGCGTATACTCCAAGCGAGGCTGCGGCCTGGGTGCAAAGCCTAGCGCCACCAGGCTTCCACAGTTTCCCGCAGCGAGGCAACGATCTTGGCGAACGGATGAATGCGATTTTCACCGAGCTCTGGAACCGGGGACACCGCAACGTCGTCTTGATCGGTAGTGATCTGCCGGCTCTGCCGTTGAGCTATTTGGAAACGGCATTCGATCTCTTGGCAACGAAGCGGGCGATCCTCGGACCGAGCCGCGACGGTGGCTACTACTTGGCGGGCCTAAATCGGCCCACGCCGGAGATATTTCAGAACATGACCTGGAGCCATAACCAGGTGTTGGGGCAGACGCTGGCTCGTCTGAACGACCACAAGATCAAAGCTGAGCTCTTGCCCGAATGGTTCGATGTCGATACCGCCGACGATTTAAAAAGCCTCGGCGCGTTAAACCCTTCGGCTCACAGG
>DASWHT010000271.1:0-2593 GCA_036398075.1 Binatia bacterium
ATTTCAACTTCATCGAGCTTTCCGGACAGCCCCGTGCCCTGCGCCTTCAAGAACGCTTCCTTGCTGGTCCAACATTTGAAGAAAGCTTCGCGCTGAAGCGGTTGCGGCAACTCGAATAGCGCCGCGACTTCTTTGGTGGTAAAGAACCGCCGGGCAAGCTCGTCGAAAGAAAATTTCCGCTTGACGAATTCCACATCGACGCCCACCGCTCTCTGCCGAGCGACGGCAACCAATGCGACCTCATGGGAGTGGGAGAGATTGAACTCCAAACCGCTGGCGGCAAGTGGCGGAGCGAGCGCGGGTTTGCCATAAGATCCTGAGACAAAGTGAATCTCGCCCGCGGCGACTCCCAGGTAATCAGCTAAAAGCGAGCGCAAAGCGCCGTGGGCGGCGACGTAAAGCCGCCGGTCTTTAACGAACTTGAACCGCGCGGCTCGCTCTTTCTCGTCTGTCGATAGGGACGTGGCCAAAAGGTCTTGGGGGCAATCCGCCGCTCCGGCATTAACCAACCAGACATGAACTTCGTCATCGTTCAGCTCGATGGCTTCAGGAGGCGATAGCCAAAGGTTGTCGGAACATTCCGCGGCGGTCACGTCAATATACCTTTCCTTGTGAAGAAAGAATTCACCACGAAGGCACGAAGGTCACGAAGGGATGGAATAATTATTTTCCTAAACTTTGTGCTCTCTGTGGTTAAATTTCTTCTTCCTTTTGGTTGCGGCTTCGCCGCGGTGGGCCTTCGTGGTGAAAAGATAATTTAGCGCGATAGCTGTCGGTTGCTCAAGCGGTAAATGAAAGCGAGGATTTCAGCCACCGCTTTGTAGACCTCGGGCGGCACTTCCTGATGGAGATCGAGGCGGGAAAGAATCTGCAATAGATTTTTGTCCTGGCGAATAGGGATATCGTGCTGGCGCGCCAGCTCGAGAATTTTCTCGGCGATGTAGCCGCGCCCTTTGCCGATGATCTTCGGCGCTCGGTCTTTCTTGGGCTCGTAGCGCAGTGCCACCGCTTGTTTTTGCTTGTTCGTCGATGGGTCCATGTCAGGCCTTCATGTCGAGCAGGTGCATCGAAGACGGCGCACCTGCCGCCAGCGCCGCGAATTTTTCCTGCTTCTCTTGCGACAATTCCCTGAGCGGCTTTGCCGCCAACAGCACATCGCGGTAGCCGAGCGCCATCAGCATTTCACGGAAGCCCGGCAACTCTTGCCGGATCAACCGTAGAGATCCCTCGCGATCTAGATAGAACACCGCGCGTAATTCCTTGGCGTCGATATGGGCGTCGATGCGCGTGCGCCCGAAGTTTTCCAAATCGAGGAGAAAGAGCAGGGAGTAGCCGCCTTTTTCTCTGGCTTGATTGCCCGCCGCACCGTGGCCGTCCTGTTCCACCGCCAGCGCCGCGGTGGAGAACCCCGCGCCGGTAAAAAAAGGAATCTGCATTTGGAAAGCGCCGCCGTCCAGTTGCGCCACCAGGTTAACGGCTTGCTGGGTCTCAAGATTGTCGAGCTGGGCGCTGAGAGCGTTCTGCAGACCGGCGGAAAACGCTCTGGCTTTAGCCTCTTGCAGTGCGGAAAGCAGTAAACCTTTAAGATCGTGATCAGGGATTTCGGGCAGCTGCTCGGCATCGTGTGCCGCCGCATCGAAGAGTTTGGCCTCGTAAAAAAGTCCGCCGTCCCGGGCCAGAACTTCGAGCTTCTCCGGAGTGGGCGGCGTACCGCCGGCCAGCAGCGTTGCAATCGAATCGCGCAGTTTCGCCAGCTTGTCCGGGGTCGGGGCGGTGTCAGTCCGTGGATCGACGTAGGCGGCCAATTCGAATTGCAAAGAATCCATCAATTCACCGGAGTCGGCGTGGGCCGGCAGGTGGGTGCGGAGTAACCGCGCTGCTTCGGATTCGATGGAGGGTTCGAGATCGGTGACATGGAGCACGACATTGGGCTGGAGCTGCTCGACCCGCAGGCGCACCTGTTGCCCGGCGCCGAGTCCGCCGGGGCCGTCTGCTTCAATCAACGTCGAGCCGATTTTCACCAGCAACCGTCCGCCGTCCAACTCTTCCACGACGAGGGCGTCAAGTTCCTGTCCGAGTTCCAGCGGCGGCAACGCGCCGGTTGCGCCATGTTGGGAAACCAGATTGCGCGGTACCCTGCGGTTGCTGACCGAGGCGATCTCCTGCCCTTCGGCGAGCGGCGCGGAGATGGATTTGGGCGGGTCGATTCTCACAGTTCTATTATCGGCACTTTGTGGTTAACTGTTTACCCCGGGAAAGGCGCTAATTTCGTCGCGATTCCGGCGCTTTAGACCAGCTTTTCAGTCCGGGTTTGGGCGCCACCTATGACCATCACCCGATTGCCGTCGCGGCAGATGTCCAGATCGCAGGGAGCGCTAAAGAAAATCATCGTGCGCGGGTGTTCATAGACGGTTGTCTTGTGCGGAATTTCCTCGACGTAAATGTCGAAGATCCTGCCTGCGGGCAGGTTGACGGTTTTCGTATGCATGAGGTCGCCTTCGAAGATAACCTCGATCCAGGAGCGGTTCTCCGAGACGGCGAGAATGATCCCGGCAGCGTTTTTAATCGTCGCGATCGGTTCTTCACCGCCAGC
>DASWHT010000272.1:0-11223 GCA_036398075.1 Binatia bacterium
TTCGTCGAGCAACGGACGTTTGGATTCGAAGATTGGGCGGACGGCACCGGGCAACAGCATATCGGGTTTAAGAATCTAGTCTTGCAGGATTACGGTCTGTTCACCGTTTCCGCGCACACCGGCGTTCCGGTAAAAAACATTCTTGAGATTGCGCGGAGTCTCGCCGCGATTAAGCCCGCTGTTGTCATTGGCGAACGCGGTCCGGCCTACGGACCCGATGATCTCTATACCCGAATGGCGATTCATAGTCTGAACGCTTTGGTGGGAAACATCGGTGTCGCCGGTGGCCTGCGGATTCAGGGCGAGGCCCCGTTGGCGCCTTTACCAGCCGTCGAGCAGGACGCTGCGGCAAAGCAGGGCGCGGCTCAGATGCGACTCGACGGCGCCGGTGAGAAAAACTATTTCATGGTTTCGGATGCCCCACAGCTTTTGCCGGAGCGGATTCTCAGCGGAAACCCATATCCCGTAAACGCGCTGTTTCTATTCGCGACCAATCCGTTGGCTAATCATCCGGCGAAAGAGGCTTTCGCCGCCGCATTGGAAAAAATTCCGCTTATCGTCAGCTTTTCGCCTTTCCTCGATGAGTCTAGCGCGATGGCGGACCTTATCCTGCCGGATCAGACTTACCTGGAGCGATGGCAAGATGATCAGGTCAACCATCTGGCAGGCTTTACCTGCTTCAGTGTGGCGCGACCGGCTTCGCGGCCGCTGCATCAGAACCGTAATAGCTCTGACGTGTTGCTCCAGTTGGGTCAGGGCCTCGGCGGCGCCGTCGGAAGAAATTTCCCGTGGAAAAAATTTGAAGAACTTCTCCGCGCGGGTGCGCAAGGGCTTTTCAAGTCCGGCCGTGGCTATGTTGTTTCCATCCACGCTCAAGAGGCGTTGCGCAAGGTTCTGGAACGTCAGGGATACTGGTTGCCCGAATTTAACGACTTCGACGCTTTTTGGAATGCCATGCTCCAGCGCGGCGCTTGGTGGGATCCGAGTGGCTTGCCCACAGGCCGAAAGGCCTTGCTGCAAACACCGTCAGGAAAGTTTGAGTTTTACTCAACAAGGCTGAAGCAATTAGTTGAGAAAGCTGCGACGAGCGAAGAGGCGCGTCAGTCTGTCGTCGCCAGGCTCGGCCCCGGTAAATCGCAGGATCTTCTCTACTTGCCGGCCGTAGCAATCCGGAGTGCCAAGAAAGCCGAAACCTTTCCTCTCCGGCTCAACACTTACCGTCTCATGAGCCGGCCCATGGGCGGCGGCAAAAACCAGCCTTGGCTCTTGGAACAGCCGGCGGTTCACGTTCAGGCTTCGTGGGAGGGATGGGTTGAAGTACATCCAGAAACCGCCGGCCGCCTAGCAATCAAGGAGAATGATTGGGTCTGGGTCGAATCGGCAAAAGGCCGAGTGAAGCTCCGCGTCAAGCTATATTCGGGCACTGTTCCTGACGTCATTCATATTCCTCTCTTCGGTGGCGATGGGCCGAATCCGAATGACCTGATCGCCAACGAGACCGATATCCTACGGGGTTTCGGCGTGCTCAATCACACACAGGTTAAGATCAGGAGGGCGTAAAGTGGCATTGTGGGGGATGGTAATCGATTTGGATCGCTGTACCGGATGTCAAGCCTGCGTCATGGCCTGCAAGGCTGAGAACAATGTGCCTGCCGTTGGCGCTAAAGAAGCAAAACGCGGGAGAGTCATCAGTTGGATGCAGGTGCTCACCGAAACCGACGAGGAGCACCACGGCGCCAATATGCGATTTATTCCGCGGCCATGCCTCCAATGCGATGATCCACCCTGTACGAAGGTCTGTCCTGTGTACGCGACTTTCCGAAATCCCGAAGGCATCGTTGGCCAAATTTACGAGCGCTGCATAGGCTGCCGCTTTTGCATGGCCGCCTGTCCATATAATGCCAAATATTTTAATTGGTACAGCTACCAAAAGGAAGGGCCGGGCCAGAATCCAGATGTTTCCGTGCGCGAAAAAGGGGTCGTCGAGAAATGCACCTTTTGTCATCACCGCCTGCAGAATGCTCGAGAGAAGGCTCTGGCGGAAAAGCGGGACTTCGATCCCGCGGAGTACGTTCCCGCTTGTGCCGAAGCCTGTCCAGCTCAGGCGATCGTCTTCGGCGATCTCTCCGATCCAGCCAGCGAGGTATCGAAGCTCGCGCACAGCCCGCGCGCATTTAAACTCCATGAAGAGTTAGGTACGAAGCCCAAGGTGATCTATCTGACGGAGGGCGAAACAAGTGGCTGATCCGCGGGATACTCACGAGGATATTCTTCTCGCTCCCATCGAACACACGGGCCCTGGGTTCTACTGGGCGGTGGCCTTTCTCAGTCTGTTGATCTTATGGGGGGCCATTGCCTATTCGATACAATTCACCGAGGGCCTAGGGGTGACGGGTCTGCACCAGCCGGTGGGGTGGGGCTTCTACGTTACCAACTTCGTTTTCTTTATCGGTATCAGCCACGCAGGGACGCTTATTTCAGCGATTCTGCGATTGTCTAAAGCGGAATGGCGGCGCCCGATTACGCGCATGGCGGAGGTCATTACCTGCATGGTGATTTTTATCGGTGCGGGTCAGATCCTCGTAGATTTGGGGCGGCCCGATCGCATGCTGAATGTTTTGCGCCATGGCCGTTATCAATCGCCGCTGTTGTGGGACGCGACCAGCATCAGCGCCTATCTCACCGCCAGTCTGACTTATCTTTATCTGCCGATGATTCCCGACATTGCGATCTTGCGGGACCGTCTCGGGAAACGGAAGCTTCTCTACAGCGTCTTGGCTCTCGGGTGGACCGGCACCGAGCACCAGCACCGGGTTCTCAATCGCGCCATTGCTATCATGGCGGTATTGGTTATTCCCATCGCTGTGTCGGTCCACTCGGTCGTGTCGTTCGTTTTCTCCATGACGCTCCAGCCTTCGTGGCATTCCACTATTTTCGGCCCTTACTTCGTCGTCGGCGCCATTTTCTCCGGTATTGCCGGCCTCATTCTCACGATGATTATTTTTAGAAAGGCCTACAAGCTTCACTATTACCTCAAGCCGATTCATTTTCGTTACCTCGGGCAGCTGCTGCTCATCATGTCGCTGCTCTGGTTCTATTTCACTTTTGCTGAGTATCTCACGGGCTATTACGGTGCGGAACCCGAGGAGATGAAAGTTTTCTGGGCCAAGTTTACCGGACCCTTCTGGCCGTTTTTCTGGAGCATGGTGCTTTGCAATTTCGTGGTTCCTCTGGCGTGTTTGGCGAGTTTAAAGCGGCACACCGTAGGAAAAGTCATGATTGCCTCAGCGGCAATCGTCGTGGGTATGTGGCTCGAGCGCTTTATTATCGTTGTTCCAACGCTGTCCTTTCCACGACTGCCGTTTCCCGAAGGCGTTTACTTGCCTACCTGGGTGGAGTGGGGAGAAACCGCCGGCAGTTTCGGCCTCTTCGCTCTATTTTATCTTCTTTTCACGAAGTTTTTCCCAATTATTTCTATCTGGGAGATTCGCGAAGGGCGAGAAACGAGCCTAAAGGAAGTCGAAGAAAGAATCGTAAGCTATCTTCCGGGCGAGGTTGAGGAAAAGACTTAGGGCGCGATCAAGAGGGTCATGTGGAACATCAGCCGCCGGTTTCGGATCGGTTAGTGAGAACGTTGCAATGGGTGTGGTTAGGAGTTGCTTTCTTGCTGGTGGGGAGCATCGTTCTCTGGATCGTTGGGTTGATCCGTGCCGCCTGGAAACTAGACGACGTCCTCTCAGCCTCTGTCGGAATCTCCATCGTTGCGATACCGGTTTTTCTCGTCTTCATGGGTGTCGTCTTCTATGTCTTTTGGGGCATCGCGCTGCATGGGAGGGGTCGTGAAGATTAACTTGCTCTTCATCGTTCTATCTCTAGTGCTTGCTATCGGCCATGATCCAGGGTCGCGCGCCCATGCAGCGGAAGCCGTTTCGCCCATTCTCCCCGGCAACGCTCTTGAAGGAAGTCAGCTTTTTGCCGAAAAAGGCTGCCTCCGCTGCCATTCAATAAATGGCGTGGGAGGTGTCGGCGGGCCGGACCTGGGTGAAGGCCTTTTGAAACGTTCTTTCTTTGATATCGCCGGCGTGATGTGGAACCACTCACCGGGAATGGCTCACGTGATCGAGGAGCGCCACGCCGTGCGCCCCGTGTTTAAGCCGCCGGAAATGGCAAGTCTGCTCTCGTTCTTGTACTACATCGGGTCCTTGGGTCCTACCGGGGACGCGATCACAGGTGAGCGCATCTTTCGCGACAAGGGGTGCGAGTCTTGTCATTCTCTGGGAGGAAAAGGAGGAAAGCACGGACCAAAGCTCGATAGCTATAGCCGCTACGCTTCACCTATTTATCTAACCGTCGGTCTATGGAATCGAGGAAAGGCCATGGCCGGCGTCATGGAAGCGTTGAGGATTCCACGTCCGACGTTCGAAAAGAACGACATTCCAGATCTGTTAGCATATATTCGCAGCATGGGCGCTAGCGTCGAGCGAATCTACGCTAAACCGGGGAGCCCGCGGCGTGGCGAGAAACTTTTTTCGGAAAAACGCTGCGCGGAGTGCCATTCAGTCGGTCCACCAAGCGATCAAACCCGTGCTAATCTGCGATCACGGCTTGTCAAAGGCAATCTGATGACGATCGCGGGTGCCATGTGGAACCATGGTCCAAAAATGTGGGCGGATATGGCACGGAGCGGCGTACCTGTGACGTTGCTTACGACGGATGAGATGTCTGACATCGTCAGTTATCTTTACTTCCTTCAGTTCATAGACGCGCCCGGTGTCGCCGCCCGTGGACGGGTGGTTTTCAAAGAGAAACGTTGTGGCAGGTGTCATACATCACAGGAAAGCAAGGCGGGACCAGCGGCCGATCTATCAAAGACCGCGAAACTAGAGACTCAGTTAGAAATCGTAACCGAGATGTGGAACCACGCCAGCACGATGGAACAACGAATGCTTCAGGAGTCGGTGGAGTGGCCAGTATTTAGAGGAGGCGAGATGGCGGATCTGATCGCGTATCTGCTTTCCCTTCGGATGCCAAAGTAAGTCGGCTCCAGCGCGGCGCAGGGCAAAGCGGCAAACCGTGGCGCAATAAAGTATTTCACATGTAGAAAATTATTCTGCTGAAAAACCCTCTGTTCATCCTTCGATGAGTCGCAGAGCCCGTCCTGAGTTTATCGAAGGAAAGATCGGTGGAGCGGTTGGAATTACTGGGGATTTTCCGTTCATGCTGAGCCTAGTCGAAGCATTCTTAGGGTTTTTCAGCAGAATCGAAAATATCTCTCGGTTGTTTCGATCGCCAGGTGTGGCAAGGCCGAGAAGGGCATTGTGCCTTTCGCGGAAAGGGAAGTGGCTATGAAAAAACTGCTGCTCTTGACCCTGGGAACGCTGGCACTTGTTTTGTTTCCCCCGGCGGGTTTGCTCCAGCCCGCCGAAGTTTTTTCCCAGGATCCGCTTGCCGGTTCCCGGGTGTTCGGCGCCAAAGGCTGCTCCGGTTGTCACGCGGTGAATGGCGTCGGCGGGAAATTAGCTTCCGACCTCGCGCGTACATCTAAACCGCGTAGTTTTTACGATCTGGCGAGCGCCATGTGGAATCACATCCCTGAGATGGCCGCAAAAATGCGCCAACTGGGCAAAGCTCCGGTTCAATTGAGCCCGCGCGAGACCGGCGATTTGATTGCGTTTCTCACCACGGTGAATTACTTTGATCCGATTGGCGACGCGAAAGCCGGCAAGCAGGTTTTTACCGACAAACGGTGCGTGCTTTGCCATCAAATGGAGCATGTCGGCGGGGTGTTTGGACCGAGTCTTGACTCGGTCACGCAATTTGGCGCGATCTTCTTCGCCGCCGCCATGTGGAACCATGGACCGGCGATGGCCGCCGCGATGGAGGCGAGGGGAGTTAAACGGCCGGTTTTTAGTGGGAGCGAGCTTAGGGATCTGACCGCCTATGTGAAGTCCGTATCCCGCGCGCGCGGCGATGAGCCGATCCAGGTGTTGCCCGGTCCGCCCGAAGAGGGGGAGAGGTTGTTTGCCGCTCGGGGCTGCGTTGATTGTCACGGGATCAGGGCAACTGGCGGCCCGGTGGGACCCGCGTTGGCGGGACGCAGGCTCTACCCCAGCCTGTTCGAATTCGCCGCCGCCATGTGGAACAAAGGGCCGGCCATGGCACGCGAAATGAAGCGCAGAGCTGTGTCCATTCCGGCACTGCAAGCGAATGAGTTGGCGGACATCGTCGGTTACTTGTATTCGGTGGACTACTTCGCCGGGGCCGGTGATCCGGACCGGGGGGGAGCGCTGGTCAAGGCGAAGGGCTGTCTAAACTGTCACTCGATCCGAGGACAAGGTGGTCAAGTGGGGCCTGACTTCGCAAAGATGCGCGGCTTGGATCGGCCCGCTAACGTGGTTTCCGCAATGTGGAACCATGGGGTCGCCATGGAGAACAAAGTGCGCGAAAAAGCCGTGGCTTGGCCGGCGTTCAAGGGAGACGAAATGGCGCAGGTCGTTGGTTTCCTTGAAGCGCTTGGGAGGAGCCGTCGGTGAGCCTGCCAAACGGGCTATGGTGGGTGGCGTTGCTCGTTTTGCTCCTAATCACCTATTCTTTGCCTACACGAATCAACGCTCAGCAGCAATCGGATACCTGCGCGCTCTGCCATTCAGCGCTTGGTATCGAGCAACTGACCAAGCCAGCCGAAGACTACAAAGCGGATATCCATGCGGCCAAAGGCTTTGGCTGTGTCGCGTGTCATGGCGGGGACGCCGGCAAAATGGGATTGGAGGCCATGGACCGGGCGAAGGGGTATATCGGCAAACCAGCTCCGGCCCAAGTGATCCAGGTTTGCGGCCGCTGCCACTCGGACGCGCGCTTCATGAGGCAATATAATCCCAACCTGCGAATCGACCAAGTGGCCGAATATTTCACTTCGGTTCATGGTCGGAGGTTGAGAGAGCAAAAGGATGAGAAGGTCGCGACCTGCGCCAGTTGCCATCCGGCGCATTCGATAAGACCGCCAAACGATTCGCGCTCTTCGGTTCATCCGGTGCGGGTCGCCCAGACTTGCGGTTCATGTCATGCGAGCGCCGAGTACATGAAGCCGTATAAGATACCCACGGACCAGGTCGAGAAGTACATAAAAAGCGTGCACTGGAAGATGATCACGAGCAAAGGCGATCTGTCGGCTCCGACATGCAACGATTGCCACGGCAATCACGGCGCGGCTCCGCCCGGCGTCTCGTCAGTTGTCAATGTTTGCGGACAGTGCCATCCGGTAAACACTGAGTTGTTTAACAAGAGCCCGCATAGCAAGATTTTCGTGCAAATGGGCATTCCCGGCTGCGCGGGTTGTCATGGAAATCACGCGATTGCCGAGACCAGCGATGCGATGTTGAGTTCGGGCGATAAATCCGCCTGTGCGACTTGTCATCCGCCAACGTCTTCAGGCGGGACGTTGGCGGCGGCCATGCTCGGTTCCATCGACCGTCTGAAGGTGGGCTACGAAAAAGCTCTCGCGGTTCTCAAGAATGCTGAACACGCCGGCATGGAAGTCAGCCAACCCCTGTTCGAGCTCAACGAGGCCAAGACGGCGCTGATCAAAGCGCGCGCGGCGATCCACGGATTCGATCAGACGATCCTCGACAAGGAAATTGAGCCTGGGTTGAAGATGAGTGAAAAAGCATATGCCCGAGGCTTGAAGGCAATGGATGAGTTGCAGTATCGGCGCAAAGGTTTAGCCGTGTCGGCGTTGATCATCTTGGCGTTCATAGTCGGCTTGGTATTTAAGATTCGGCAAATGGAGAGAAAGCAAAGTAACGCCGACGGGAAATAGAACCAAATGGCCAAGGACCAGACAACTATCAGTCTCGATCACGGGCGGAGAAATTTTCTCAACTGGTTTCTGACAACTACCGCCGGCGCGTTCCTCGTGTCAGTGCTGTATCCTTTGAGCCGTTATCTAATCCCGCCCAAAGTGGAAGAGTCCACCGCGCATACCGTGACGCTGGCGATCAAGCCGCAAGAAGTCAAAGCGAACAGCGGGCAAATCGTCCGCTTTGGCAGCCGACCGGCGATTTTGATTAAGACGCCGGCCGACGAGCTCAAGGCATTCGCTGCCGCCTGCACCCACCTTGCGTGCATTGTTCAATACCGCTCGGATATCAGCCATATCTGGTGTGCCTGCCATAATGGACATTTCGATCTGAACGGCAAGAATATCGAAGGACCTCCGCCGAAACCATTGGAGGAGTATGCCGTAAATGTCAGAGGGGATCAGATCGTCGTGAGCAAGAAAGGTTAAAATCAGAATGGAAAACCGTGGCTCACAGCACGGCAAACTTTGGCTCTGGCTCGACGAGCGGATCGGGCTGAACGATTTTGCCAAGGTTGCCAAGAAAAAAGAAGTGCCGCTACACCGGCACACGTTTTGGTATTACTTCGGCGGCATGACGTTGTTTCTGCTCACGATCCAGGTCGGCACCGGAATACTTCTTTTGCTTTATTACCGCCCCAGCGCAAACGAAGCCTTCGAGTCGATCCAGTTCATTATGACCGAGGTTGAGTTCGGCTGGCTCGTGCGATCGATCCACTCATGGTCGGCCAATCTGATGGTTTTCGCGATGTTCACCCACCTCTTCAGCGCTTTTTTTTTAAAAGCTTACCGTGCGCCGCGGGAACTGACCTGGCTTTCCGGCGGCTTACTCATGGGCTTGACACTGGGGTTCGGTTTCACCGGCTATCTCTTGCCGTGGAATGAACTTGCTTATTTCGCAACTCGCGTGGGCACCGAGATTCCCGGTGTTATTCCCGTGGTGGGGCCTTTCTTGCGGCGGCTGCTGCGAGGAGGGGACGAGGTGACGGGCGCAACGCTTACTCGATTCTACGGCATCCACGTCGCGATCTTGCCGGCTATCGTCATAGGCATCCTTGGACTGCATCTTTTCCTGGTTCAAAAACATGGCATGAGCCGGCCGCCGAGCGTTGAAGGCGGCGCCGGCACGAAGCGCACAATGCCATTTTTTCCGAATTTCTTCCTGCGGGATTTAGTCGGTTGGCTGTGCGCGCTCGGAATCCTCGCCGCTCTGGCCGCCTATTATCCAGCAGAATTGGGAAGGAAGGCTGATCCCTTCCAGCCCGCGCCAATCGGAATCAAACCTGAGTGGTATTTCATGGCGATGTTTCAAACCTTGAAGCTTCTGCCGGGTCATATTCTCGGTATCGAGGGCGAACTTTTGGGTGTCCTCGCATTTGGCGTGATCGGTCTGATGTTGATCGTCGTGCCCTTTCTCGATCGGGGGGCGGCGCTAGGAGCGCCAAGCCGGCTGGCGGCTCTGTTTGGCGCATTGCTTATTGGTTATTCCGTCGTTTTAACTTACCTCGGATACACCATGAGTCCGACGAAATAAATTGCTAATGTCCCTGGCGTTTACCGAAGAAATTTGGTTTAAATTTTGTCGAGATTGCGAAAAGGAGATAAGAAACGATGCGAACAATGGTAGTAACAGCGATGGTGGGACTATTACTCGGAACCGGCGGGACTGCGACAGCCTTGGCGGCCGATGCGGGCGGCGGTAAAGCCTTGTATGAGAAATCCTGCGCCGGCTGTCATGGAGCCGACGGCAAAGGAAACGAGAAAATGGCGACGATCCTCGGCGAAAAGAGCCTCAGTGTCGTCGGTAAGGATTCCACCAAAAAGTCCGATCAGCAGTTGTTGAAAACCATCGCCGAAGGCGCCGGCAAAATGCCCGCTTCCAAGCTTACCAAGGAAGAGCAGAAACAGGTCCTGATGTATACCCGGTCACTGGCAAAATAGCGCGCTGGCCGGCAACTCCGGGCTGCGGTCTGGAGCGATATGCCGCGCGACTCGTTGTTTCGTTGGCGCTAAAGTGCGCCGCGCCGCGCTCTGTTGAGCGCGCCATCACGCGCTCACGATGGCGAAGAGATAGATCGCTATGCCGATCAGAACCAAGACTGCGCCGGCGCTGATGAAACCGAGAAAGCTCGCTGCCGTTGCCCAATGAAGCGTCGTAGCTTGAACGATGAGACCGACGATCAGGACGAAGGCAGCGGTCTTGAATTTGCTCTGGAAGCGGTTGGCGCCATCTTTCATGGTGCGGGTCCTTTCCACATTTTCAGTTTGTCGACTTGTTGAACGTTGTGAATTTTATTGTGACAAGTCAGGCAGGACGTCTGATTGCTCACAAGCTGTTCCTTCATCATATTGTGGGGAATCGATTCCTCGAACGACCTGGCGTTGGCGTGGCAGTGTAAACATTCACGGTTTTTAAAAGGTTCGTAGAGCGTTAGCCGGGCCGGGATATCTTTGAAGTAGTAGACATAAACATGTTTCAAACCGCGCATTTTAGCGCTGATGTCGCCGAACAAGGTGTAGTCGGTGTGGCAGGTATAGCACGCTTGATCGCGCGGAATGCGATTATTTTGAAAATGGCTAGCCGGCAGATAGCTCTTGTCGTCGATGTAAAGGCTCTTGCCGTGGGCTTCCATTACGTGACAGGAGAGACAGAAAGTCGTCGACGTCGATTGCTCCAGATGTATCGCCGCGCCGAGCACGGTGGCAACGATCGGTAAAATGAAGAAGGCGATGAAGGCGAGGACTTTACCGCCGTGGGCCGCGGTCAGCGAAGGGCGTACAGCGAGCAAACCGATGAGCACGATGGTGATGCTTATGATCGCTATTACGGCTTGAATCTGCAATGAGGCAACCCCCGCTCCCGGAAAATCGACCGAAAAATCGAACCATGGGTTCATGACGCGGCGCGCTCCCGCGCTGAGAGACCGCCGGAGGGCGCGCCTGCATAAGCCTTGACCAGAAACTCGGCGCTTTTATGCAGGTACTCGTAAGCACCGCTTCTTGAAACCAGCGGGACGAGATCGGCATGGGCTGTCGCGCCATGACGCTCCACCTCCGCAATTGTCTTCACCATCCTCGTGCATACACAATATAACCGAGCGGCCGGTGTCGCTTCAAGAAGAATTAACAATGCGTCAGGGGTAGGCCGCCGCGTCCGCCCTGTAGAAGAGAGGACCAACACGGGCATTGGCCTACGGGTCGCTGGATGTCAGCCTCGACTCCGTCCTAATGCAGGCGGCTCTCGCCGCGCGAGCTTGGCAATCTCCAGACAGAGAATGGCGAGGCCTCCCGCGCCGACGGCGATCATCAAATCAGGCCAATCCAGCGCGGCGAATCGGAATACCGCGCCTAGGTAAGGAATATAAAGT
>DASWHT010000273.1:0-15590 GCA_036398075.1 Binatia bacterium
AGAAACTTGACCCGGTGGTAATAGCGAAGAATATCTCTGTTCCTTCTTTAACGGCGCGCCGGGATATGCGTGAAGCTTAATCTTTGGCAACGCCGTGGTCGCGGTAAACTTCGGCCCACTCACCCGCCATGAGCTTCGCCATAATGGTTTCGACAGACGAGAGCGCGACGCGAACCTGCTGCATCGTATCGCGGTCGCGGATGGTGACTTGATCGTCGGCCGGGGCCTTTTCATCTCCCACCGTCTGGACGTCGACGGTAACGCAATACGGCGTGCCGACCTCGTCTTGGCGCCGGTACAATCGGCCGATGGAAGCCGTGTCGTCGTAGACGGTGAACCAGCGCTTGCGCAGATCGGCTGTCAGCCGCTTGGCCGTTTCGACAATGCGATCGTTCTTCTTCAACAATGGAAGCACCGCGATCTTCGTCGGGGCGATCTCCGGGTGAAAACGCAAGACTACTCGCTTCTCGCCCTTCACCTCCTCCTCATGATAAGCGTCCACGAGAAAAGCCAGGGTTGACCGGTCAGCGCCGGCGGCAGGTTCGATCACGTAAGGAATCAGCTTTTGCTTGCTTTCCTCGTCGAAGTATTCGAGCGCCTTGCCGCTATACTGGGAGTGCTGTTTCAAGTCGTAATCCGTGCGGTTGGCAATGCCTTCCAACTCACTCCATCCCATCGGAAAAAGATACTCGACGTCGACGCATCGCTTGGCGTAGAAAGCGAGCTCATCTTTCTCGTGCTCGCGCAGACGGATGCTTTCTTGGCGGATCCCGTACTTCTGATACCAAGCAAACCGCTCGTCGATCCATCGTTGATGCCATTCTTCGTCGGTGCCCGGCATGACAAAAAACTCGATTTCCATCTGCTCGAACTCGCGAGTACGGAATGTAAAGTTTCCCGGCGTGATTTCGTTTCTAAAGCTCTTGCCCATCTGGGCAATACCAAACGGCAGCTTCTTGCGCGAGGCTTGCAGAACGTTGTCGAAGTTCACAAATGTCCCCTGTGCCGTCTCCGGCCGGAGATAAGTCTTAGTCGCCGTCTCTCTTACAGGGCCGAGAAAGGTTTCGAGCATCAGACTGGCAGGTCGAGGCTCGGACATTTGACCGCCGCAGTTTGGACATGGGTTATGGGGGGTGCCGTCGGGCGCACAGGCGATGCCATCGATCAGCTCACCAAACTCCGACTGCACGAAGCGATAGCCCGATCGCCTGTTCTTCCAAAGCGAAAGTATCACCTCCGGCCGTTGAACGAGGGCCAAATTGGGCGCGAGTTTCTTGCCGTCGCCCGCCGCCCATTTTTGCAGCGCCACCGCCGCATCGGTTTCATTGGCCAGCCGGCGCTTGAGACTTTCAAACCACTTGCTGCTCCATATGGCTTCGGCCAGGTGATCACCGCGGTAATGCCGCCCGCATGCGCTGCAGCCGGTAAACGGGTCGGAGAAGCTCGCCACATGACCGCTCGCTTCCCATACTCTTGGATGCATGGTGATGGCCGCGTCAAGGCCCACCATGTCGTCCCGGAGGTGAACGTTGTCACGCCACCACAAGCGCTTGACGTTGTTCTTCAATTCAACCCCGAGCGGCCCATAGTCCCACGCCGACCCAAGGCCGCCGTAAATTTCGCTCGATTGAAAAATAAACCCGCGCCGCTTACACAACGACACGATCTTGTCCATGTCAACCATTGAGGAGTCCTATCTGAACGGGAATTCTAATAATGTAATGGATAGGGGGCGCGGAGTCAAAAAGGCCCCCTCGATTGCATTTGCAGACGAATTGAGCGGCAAATAAACGCTCCCGGGCAAACAGCAGCTAGTGAACTGTAGCAGTTGGTTCGCGTCTAAGTTCGAAGAACCCTTCGACAAGCTCAGGGTGAACGGTCAAGGCACAAGCCGTTCGTGGTGAGGCTCTCGAACCATGAACGGAAAACGCTATGTAGCTGTTACAGTTCACTAGTTTAGACTAATCCCAGCACATCCTGCATCCCGTAGAGTCCGGGCTTGCGTTTTGCCAGCCACTGGGCGGCGCGGATCGCGCCGCGGGCGAAGGTGTCGCGGCTGTGGGCGCGGTGGATGAATTCGAGGCGTTCGCCGATGCCGCCGAAGATGACGGTGTGATCACCGACGATATCGCCGGCGCGCACGGAAAACAGGGCAATCTCTTTTTTGCTCCGTTCGCCGACGATGCCTTTGCGGCCGTTGATGCCGATTTTTTCCAGATCGCGATTGAGCGCTTGCGCCACTGAACGGCCCAGCGCTAGCGCGGTTCCACTCGGCGCGTCTTTCTTGAAGCGGTGATGCGCTTCGACGATCTCCACATCGTAGTCGTCGCCGAGCATCTTCGCCGCTTTACCCAGCAGGGACATGAGAACATTGACGCCCAAGCTCGTATTCGCGGATAACAGCGTCGGCGTCCGCTTCGACAGCCGCTTGATCTCGGCCAGCTGTTTTGGATTGAATCCCGTGGTCGCGATCACCACCGGGGCGCGCTTCTTGGACGCCGCCCTGAGGAATCCCAATGAAGCTTCCGGATTGGTGAAGTCGATGACAACCGATTGGGCTGTCAAATAGGGTTCGATGCCAGCGCTGACTTCGATGCCAAGATGGCCGGCAGAGGCGACCTCACCGGCATCTTTACCAACGCGGGCGCTGTTGGGCTTGTCGATGGCGGCAACGAGCTTGGTACTGCGCGATTGTTGGATCGCCCGGACCACGGCGCCGCCCATACGGCCGCCCGCCCCACAGACGATAACTCCAAGAGACATTAAAGTTAAATAAGACCGAAATTCGCCATTGCCTGATTGAGTTTTTTCAAGTTGCCCTCGGCCATGGGCGTCAGCGGCAGACGCAGCTCGCCGCTGCACTTGCCCATAAGCGATAGCGCGGTTTTGACCGGGATCGGATTGGTTTCAATAAATAAACTACGAATCAGCGGAATCAATTTGAACTGAAGCGCGCGGCCGCTTTCCCAATCGCCCTTTAAACAGGCCTCGGCGAGCTCTGCCGTCTGTTTGGGCGCGACGTTGGCGACGGTGGAAATCACGCCTTTGCCGCCGAGCGCCATCAAGGAAAAAATCAGCGAGTCTTCTCCGGAATAAACCGCCAAGCGGTCGCCGCAAAGGCGGATCACGTCGATGGCCTGGTCCACTGAGCCGGTGGCTTCCTTGACGCCGGCGATGTTATCGATTTCGGCCATACGCGCCAGCGTTTCCGGCTCGATCTTTGAGCCGGTGCGGCCCGGAATATTGTAAACGATAATCGGGATGCCGACCTCAGAGGCCACCTTCCTGTAGTGTTGATAAATGCCTTCTTGGGTCGGCCGGTTGTAGTAAGGCGAGATCAGCAGCGCTCCGTCGGCGCCGGATTTTTCGGCCGCGCGCGTCAGCCGCGCGGCTTCGGCGGTAGAATTCGAGCCGGTGCCGGCGATCACCGGCACCCGCTTGTTGACGGTATTGACCACGGTTTTCACCACGGCGTCGTGCTCCTCGTGGCTCAGAGTCGCCGACTCGCCGGTGGTGCCGCAGGGCACGATGCCGCGGGTGCCGTTTTGGATGTGAAACTCGATTAGATTCTCAAGGCTTTGCCAATCGACCTTGCCGTCCTTGAAGGGCGTAACTAAAGCCACCATCGAGCCGGTAAACATAAAAGCGTCTCCTACCGAATCTTCACCGTTCCGTGGAAAACCTCTTCCGCTCCACCCGTCATATAGACACGGTTGTCGTCGCGCCATTCAATCAACAAGTCGCCGCCTTTGAGATGCACCGTGATTTCCCGCTCCGTCCGCCCTGTGATGGCGCCGGCGACGCCCACCGCGCTGGCGCCCGTGCCGCAGGCCCAGGTCTCGCCCGCGCCGCGCTCCCATACCCGCATCTTGACCTCCGCGGGGCTGAGAATCTTGATGAATTCAGTGTTGACTCTTTTCGGGAAGAACGGATGATGCTCGAAGCGCGGGCCGATCTTTTCCAAGTCCAGGGCGTCGATGTCGTCGAGATAAAGCACGCAGTGCGGGTTACCCATCGACACGCAGGTTACTTCGTAGGTTATTCCGTCGACGGCGAGCGGTCGATTCCTGATCTCGCCATCGGCGTCCACGGGGATTTTTCGCCCCTCCAGTATCGGTTCGCCCATATCGACCTCGACTAGCTCGCCGACGATGCGGGGGCGAATGATGCCGGCAAGCGTCTCGACTTCGAGCTCGCGTTTCCGCGTGATGCCATGATCGTAGACGTATTTGGCGAAGCAGCGGATGCCGTTGCCGCACATCTCCACCTGGCTGCCGTCGGCGTTGTAAATCTCCATCTTGAAGTCGGCGACTTTCGAAGGATGCACCGTGAGCAACTGGTCCGCGCCGATGCCGAAGCGGCGGTCGCATAGTTTTTTCGCCACCGCTGCGAGATCGGCAGGGGTGCTCTTCAGGCAATCAATGAAAACGAAATCGTTGCCGGCGCCGTGCATCTTGGTAAACGGAATTTCCATTTTCTTACCTTGAACCTTGAACGTTGAACCTTGAACCCCATCATTGCAACTCTGCCGGAATCGTTTCGCCCCGGATCAGATCGTCCAGGGTCTCGCGGCTGCGAATGACGTAGTACTTGTCTCCATCAACGAGAATCTCCGGCGGCTTGGGATGCGAATTATAGTTCGAGGCCATGGTAAAACCGTAGGCGCCGGCGCTCATGACCGCGAGCAAGTCGCCGCGCTTGGGCCGCGCGATTTCACGGTCCTTGGCGAAAAAGTCGCCGCTCTCGCAGATCGGGCCGACCACGTCGGCGACGATGTTTTCCGCGTTGTTTTTTACCACCGGTTGGATCGCCTGGTACGAGCCGTAGAGCGCCGGGCGGATGAGATCGTTCATGCCGCCGTCGACGATGACGAACTTCTTCGTGTCGGTTTCCTTAAGGTACTGTACTTCGGTCACCAAAATTCCGGCATTGCCGACGATGACGCGGCCGGGTTCGAGTATTAATGTGACGTCCAAGCCTTCCAGCCCTTCAATGATCGCCTTGGCGTACTCATCGGGTAACGGCGGCGTTTCGTCGTGGTAGTTGATGCCCAGACCGCCGCCGAGATCGAGATAGCGGATCTGCGTCCCCTCTTTCCTCATCTCGCCCACCAGCACGCGCTCGAGATACTCACGCACTTTTGCCAATGCATCGACAAACGGCGTCACCGAAGTGAGCTGCGAGCCGATGTGGCAGTCCACGCCGACCACATCGACGTTAGGCATTGCCACGGCTTTCCTATAGGTCTCTAGTGACTGTTTGATATCGACGCCGAACTTGGACTTTTTCATGCCCGTGGAAATATAGGGATGGGTCTGCGGATCGACATCGGGATTGACACGCAAACTGATCGGCGCCCTTTTGCCGGCGCCGGCGGCGATCTCGTTCAACGCCACCAGTTCCTGCTCGGACTCGACGTTGAACATCAAGATGCCGGAGTCGAGCGCATACTCGATTTCTTCGCGTTTTTTGCCGACGCCGGAAAAGACGATCTTTTGCGGATCGCCGCCCGCTTTGAGCGCCCGGAACAGCTCCCCCCCGGATACGATATCGAAGCCGCTGCCTTCCTTGGCGAAGGCTTTCAACAGGGCGATGTTGGAATTCGCCTTGACTGAAAAGCAGACGATATGCGGCACCGCCGCGAATGCTTGATCGAAAACGCGGAAGTGGCGTTTGAGCGTAGCCAAGCTATAAACATAGGCGGGCGTGCCGACCTCTTTGGCGATTTTCTTCAGCGGCACGGCTTCGGCGAACATTTCTCCGTTGCGGTATTCAAAATGATGCATCACGGACCTCTTTTGACTTCGACTTCGTTGGACGGTCCGCCGAGCGAGCCATCGACGAGCTGCGGGGAAACGCGGTAGCGGTACACGGCCTGGGCCCGCACCTCCTCATCGACGAAACGGTACTGTTTTTGTTTGATGAATTTTTCGTTGTCTTCGACAAACACCGTGGTTAGTTGCCGGTAGGGCACCGGGCAGTCGAGGCAACTCGGCGAAAGTTCCTTGCGAAAGATCACAAAGCTCGCCAGGTCTTTCAATTCTTTGCCATCGATGTACTCCGTGGGCCGGCTCCACGTGAGCGTGACACCGGCGGGGCTCGTTCGCACGCTCAAGTTTTGGATGACCTTGGGCGTGGCCAGCTCCGGCGCCCGGGGGTCGCCTTTCTTGCCGCACGCGCCGGTTGACAGCGCAATGCCAAGCAACATGAGAAGCGCAACTGGCTTCATCATACCTCCAGTTCTTTGAGCCGCCGAACCACGTTAGCCCGCGCGGTTCCGCCCAGCGCGCGCCGCCGTCCGACCACGGATTCGGCCGACAGGTAGCGGTAAACATCCCTTTCGAACTTCGGCGAAAACCGGCGCATCTCCGCCAGCGGCAGTTCTTCAATGCGCCGCCCGGCCGCCAGACAATGCTGCACGATCCGTCCCGCCACCGCGTGGGCCGGGCGAAACGGCAGGCCACGCCCGACGAGATAGTCCGCCAGATCGGTGGCATTCATGAATCCGTCGCGGGCCGCTTCCATCATGCGTTCCTTCCTGACTTTCAATCCGCGCATGATTTCCGCCGCGATCCGCACGCTCGCTTTCACCGTATCAACGGTATCGAAAAGCGGAATTTTATCTTCCTGCAAATCGCGATTGTACGCCAGCGGCAGCCCTTTCATGATCGTGAGCATCGCCTGCAGATGGCCAAACACTCTGCCGGTCTTGCCGCGGATCAATTCCGGCACGTCGGGATTCTTCTTTTGCGGCATCATCGAACTGCCGGTGCAGTAACCATCGGGTAGTTCGACGAATCCAAATTCTTGACTACACCACAGGACCAATTCCTCCGCCAGCCGGCTTAGATGAACAAATAAAATTGCCGACGCGGCGAGAAACTCAAGGATAAAATCGCGGTCCGCCACCGCATCGATGCTATTCCTCGATACCCGCGGGAAGCCGAGCAACTTGGCGACGTAGTTTCTGTCGATGGGAAACGACGTCCCTGCCAGCGCCCCGGAACCCAACGGCAGGACATTGATCCGCTCCAGGGCACCGGCGAACCGTTCACGGTCGCGCTCGAACATATCGTAGTAAGCGAGCAAATGATGGGATAAAAGCACTGGCTGGGCGCGCTGTAAATGGGTGTAACCCGGCATAATGACGTCGATATGCCGTTTGGCCGAGCGCGCCAGCTCCCGTTCGAGCGCGCCCAAGCCGCCGATGATAAGCTCAACCTCGTCCCGGAGAAACAGCCGCATGTCCAGCGCCACCTGGTCGTTGCGGCTGCGCGCCGTGTGCAGCTTGCCGCCGGCGGCGCCGATCTTTTCGGTCAAGCGCCGTTCGATGTTCATGTGGATATCTTCGTCAGCGGATGAAAAGGTAAACACGCCGCGTTCGATTTCGCCGCGGATTGCTTTTAGCCCGCGCACGATCTTTTGCGCGTCGCGGGCCGGGATGATGCGCTGGCGCGACAGCATTTTAGCGTGAGCGATGCTGCCGGCTATGTCATGCCGATAGAGTCGCCGATCGACGTCAATCGAAGCGGTAAAGGCTTCCACCGACTCGGCGGTGGCTTTTGCGAAACGGCCGCCCCAGAGCTTGCCTGCCCTTTTACCCTTCGCGCCCTTCAATCTCTCAGCCTTCCCGTCGAATTGCAAAATGAAAAAACTTAAAGTCTCTCACCACGAAGTTCACGAAGGGCACGAAGGGTTCGGAGATATAAACTCTTAAACTTCGTGTCCTTCGTGTCCTTCGTGGTGAAATCTTTGTTCCATTTGGTTGCAGCCTTACCGCGTTAGATTCTTTGCGGTTAAATTTCTTTTTCCGTCATCTGGCCTTGCTCAATCGGCGCAGCCTCAGGCGCAGAGCGTTCAGCCGGATAAACCCGTCGGCATCGCCCTGGTGGTAAACATCGTCCTCCTCGAAGGTGGCGATTTTCGGGTCGTAAAGAGACGTATCCGATTTACGGCCGGCAACGATGACGTTGCCTTTGTAAAGCTTTAACCGCGCCCGGCCGCTGACGTTGGCCTGCGCGGCATCGATCGTTTTTTGCAGCACTTCGCGCTCCGGTGCGAACCAGTAACCGTAGTAGATCATTTCGGCGTAACGCGGGATTAGCGAATCGCGCAGCCGCAGCACTTCGCGGTCCATGGTGATCGACTCCAGCGCGCGGTGCGCCGCGTGCAGAATGGTTCCTCCCGGCGTTTCATAAACGCCGCGCGACTTCATGCCGACGTAACGGTTCTCGACGACATCTACGCGGCCGATACCATGTTTGGCGCCCAGATCGTTGAGCGCGGCGAGGAGTCTGGCCGGCGACAGCTTTCTGCCGTTCATCGCCACGGGATCGCCGCGCCGATAATCGATTTCGACGTACTCCGCGCGGTTGGGTGTCTTCTCCAGCGGGCGGCACCAGACAAACATATCCGCCGGCGGTTCTTTCCACGGGTCTTCCAAAATGCCGCCTTCGTAGCTGATATGAAAAAGATTTCGATCGGTGCTGTAGGGTTTGGCCTTGGTCACGGGCACCGCAATCCCATGTCTGCTCGCATAAGCCATTAAAGAGCTGCGCGAGTTGAGGTCCCAGACGCGCCAGGGCGCGATAACTTTGATGCCCGGTTTCAAGGCGTAATAGGTCAACTCGAAGCGCACCTGATCGTTGCCTTTGCCGGTGGCGCCATGTGACACGGCGTCGGCATGTTCCTGCGCCGCCACGTCGATCTGCGCCTTGGCGATCAGCGGCCTGGCGATGGACGTGCCCAACAAGTACGAACCTTCATAGACGGCGTTGCCGCGCAGCATCGGAAAGACATAATCCTTGACGAATTCTTCGCGCAGATCGCCGACCACCGCCTTGCTCGCTCCGGTTCGGAGCGCCTTGCGCTTGACCGCTTGCAGGTCTTCACCTTGGCCAAGGTCAGCGCAGAAGGCCACCACCTCGCAGCCGTACTGCTCCTTGAGCCAACGCAAGATCACCGACGTATCAAGCCCGCCTGAGTAAGCCAAAACAACTTTGCTAGCATTCATGAAATATCTTCTGTGTCTCTACCAGTGACCGCCACCGCTCCTCTCTCCATCTTCCATCCTCGACCCTCATCTTCCAACTTCCGCATCCCGCCCAGGATGCGGGCGCAGCATGCTGCGCCCCTACACCCGAAACCAAAATACCTGACTCTCCGTTTCTAAACTCGAAATTAGAAACCCGAAACTCGAAACTGCGTCAGCGCAGCCTGCTACTGCGTAAACCCTTTCACCGCCGAACGCCCGAGGCCGCGCAGTAGCCAGACCATCACGGCCTTTTGCACATGGAGCCGGTTCTCCGCCTGGTCGAAAACGATGGATTGCGGTCCTTCGAGAACTTCCTGGGTGATTTCCTGACCGCGGTGCGCCGGCAAGCAGTGCATCACCAGCGCGTCATTCTTGGCCACGGAGAGAACCTGGTCATTCACTTGAAAACGTCTGAACGCCCGCGCGCGCCGCGCGAACTCCTCTTCCTGCCCCATGCTCGTCCAGACATCGGTGTAGATGGCATCAGCCTCGCTCACCGCCTCTTTCACCGAGTGAGTTATCGTTATACGCGCGCCGTTTTGCCGCGCTCTTTGTTCGATATCGGGGTTGGGCTCATAGCCCGGCGGGCACGCCAGCGCGAAGGTGATCGGCAGTATTGCCGCAGCCTCCATCCAGGAATTCACCATATTATTGCCGTCGCCGACGAACACAATCTTCAGCCCGTCCAGTTTTCCTCTATGTTCGATCAGCGTCAGGCAGTCCGCCAGCACCTGGCAGGGATGAGACTCGTCGGTGAGCGCGTTGATCACCGGCACGCTGGCGTATTGGGCGATCTCCTCCAAAGTCTTCTGGGAATATGTGCGCACGGTTATGATATCCACCCAGCGGCTCAGGCTGCGCGCGCAATCCGCGGGAGTTTCCCGCACCCCCAACTGGATTTCGTTGGGCCCGAGGAAAATCGCATGGCCGCCAAGTTGGATCATGCCGGCTTCGAACGTTACCCGCGTGCGCAAGCTCGGTTTCTCGAAGATCATGGCCAAACTCTTGTGCGCCAGTAGCGGATGGACGACGCCGCGCCGCTGCTTCGCCTTGAGGTGCTGGGCGAGCTTGAAAATGCCTTCCATCTCCTCCCGCGCCAGCCCCTTGAAATTGAGCAGATCTCTCTTCGCCATGATTCGAGACAAGCGTGAAAATGTCAGTGGCGCGCCAAAACTTTTTCCACAATGGCCAGCCCGCGTTCAATTTCCTTGGCTGTGATCGTAAGCGGCGGCACGAAGCGCAGGATCTTGGAAGCAGTACAGTTGAGCAGCAGCCCCTCTTGCATGCATTCGTCGACGATTTTCGCCCCATCCATGTCCAGCTCGAGACCGAGGAGCAGTCCTTTGCCCCGAATGCCTCGCGCAAACGGGAAACGCTCAACCAAACGCTCAAGCCCGTTGATAAAGACTTTGCTCATTTTGGCGCAATTTTTCAGAGCCCCGTCTTTGAGCAACGTCTTCATCACCGCCAAACCGGCGTTGCACGCAAGCGGGTTGCCGCCGAAGGTCGATGCATGGCTGCCGGGCTTGAAACTTTTCGCGACATCTTCCCGCGCGAGCATGGCACCCAGGGGCAAGCCGCCGCCCAGCGCCTTCGCCAACGTCATAATGTCCGGGGTGACGCCGAAGTGTTCATAGGCGAAGAGCTTCCCCGTGCGGCCCATGCCGGTCTGCACTTCGTCGAAGATCAAAAGCAGTCGGCGGCGGTCGCACAGTTCACGCAAACCATGCAAATAGTATTCATCAGCGACAATGACGCCGCCTTCGGCTTGAATCGGCTCGACGAGAATGCCGGCGGTTTTTTGCGGGTCGATGGCGTCTTCGGCGGCCCGGAGATCATTGAATGGAATCTGGCGAAAGCCCGCGGGCAAGGGATCATAGCCGGCGCGCACTTTTTCTTGCCCCGTGGCCGTCAGCGTTGCCAGGGTTCTGCCGTGGAAAGAGTTCTGCGCCGAGAGAATTTCGTACTTGCCGCCGAGGTGCTCGCCGCCGTAGCGCCGCGCCAGTTTAAGCGCCGCCTCGTTGGCTTCCGCGCCGCTGTTACAAAAAAAAACGCGGTCGGCGAAAGAGTGGCGGCACAGCTCCCGCGCCAGCTCTGACTGCGGCTGAATATGATAGAGATTTGAAACGTGGAGCAGCTTGCGCGCCTGTTGCTGAATCGCGCGCACCACCGCCGGATGGCAGTGTCCCAGGCTGTTCACCGCGATGCCGGCGAGAAAATCGAGATACTCCTTGCCATCGGCGTCCCACACCCGCGCGCCCTTGCCGCGCACCAGCGCGATGGGATAACGGGCGTAGGTTTGAGCGACATGTTTGTCGGTGAGCTTGGCGACATCGCGGTTGTTCATGAATTACTTCCTCACCACCTCGGTGCCCACGCCCTCTTTGGTAAAAATCTCCAGCAGCACGGCATGCTTCACCCGGCCATCAATGATATGGGTCTTGCCGACGCCCCCTTTGAGCGCCTCGATACAACACTCCACTTTCGGGATCATGCCCGCGCCGACCACTCCATCCTGGATCATCTTGCGCGCTTGTTTTTCCGTGAGCGTGCCCAACAAATCGCCCTTCTTGTCCTTCACTCCCTCCACGTCGGTCATCAGAATGAGCTTCTCCGCGTGCAGCGCTTCCGCCACTTCGCCGGCCACTAGGTCGGCGTTGATATTATAAGTCTCACCCTGGAGACCGACGCCCACGGGAGCGATGACGGGAATAAATTTATTGTCGTCGAGGGAGTCGATGATCAGCGGGTTGATGCCGACGATCTCGCCCACCATGCCGATATCGATGATCTCCGCAGGCTTCCCGTTGTCCGATACGGTGACACTCATCTTCCGCGCGAGAATCAGGCCGCCGTCTTTGCCGCTCAGCCCCACGGCCATGCCGCCATGTTGGTTGATGAGATTGACGATTCCTTTATTGACCTTGCCAACCAGCACCATTTCGACGATATCCATCGTCTCCTGGTCCGTCACCCGCATGCCGCGCACGTAGCGGCTGGTGATGCCCAGCTTGTCGAGCATCTGGTCGATCTGCGGCCCGCCGCCGTGGACGATTACCGGATTGATGCCGACGTATTTGAGCAGCACGATATCCTGGGCAAAGTTTTCTTTCAGCTCCTCGTCCACCATGGCGTGGCCGCCATACTTGATGACGAAGGTTTTGCCGTAGAAACGCCGAAAATACGGCAGCGTCTCCATCAACACTTCCGCTTTGCTGATGAAATCTTCCATCGATGCCCGATTCCTCAGTTCACAGGATATAGCGCGATAGGTCCTCGTTCTTCAAGATCGGGTTGAGCCGCTCACGCACGTACTCAGCGTCGATGGCGACCTCTTTACCGCGCGTCTCAGGCGCCGCAAAGGAAATCTCGTCCAGCAGCCGCTCCAGTATGGTGTGCAATCGCCGGGCGCCGATGTTTTCCGTCCGCTCGTTAACGTCCGTGGCGATGCGGGCGATCTCCTGAACCGCGTCGTCACGAAAGCTCAGACATACCCCTTCAGTGTCCAGCAGCGCGGCATATTGTTTGAGCAGCGCGTTTTTCGGCTCGGTTAGAATGCGCACTAAGTCTTCCTGGGTAAGAGACTTCAACTCCACGCGAATCGGAAAGCGGCCCTGAAACTCAGGAATCAGGTCGGAGGGCTTGGCCGTGTGAAACGCCCCCGAGGCGATAAAAAGCACATGGTCGGTTTTTACCATGCCGTATTTGGTGTTGACCGTGCAGCCTTCGACGATGGGCAAAAGGTCCCGCTGCACGCCGCCGCGGGAAACATCCGGCCCGTGAATGTTGTCGCGTCCGGCGATCTTGTCGATCTCGTCGAGAAATACGATGCCGGTTTGCTCGACCCGGCGCACGGCTTCGCCGACCACCTTGTCCATGTCCACCATGCGGGCGGCCTCTTCCTGGGTCAGAATTTCCAGGGCCTCGGGAATCTTCACCGTCTTTTTTTTCGTCTTCTTAGGCATCAGGTTGGAAAACATCTCCTTGAGATTGAATTCCATTCCCTCCAGGCCCTGGGGCGCCAGGACCTCGATCATCGGCATCGCCGACTGCGAGATCTCGATCTCGACGAAGCGCTCGTCCATTTTGCCTTCGCGCAGCATCTTTTTGAGCTTTTCCCGGGTGCCTTGAACGCGCGCGGCGTCGATGCTTTCGCCATCGACGCTCGCCGACGGCAGAAGCAAGTCCAGCACCCGCTCTTCTGCGATATCGCGGGCCTTGATCTCGACTTTCTGCTTTTCTTCTTCTTTGACCATGTTTACCGCGAGGTCCGTGAGGTCCCGGATGATCGACTCGACATCCCGCCCGACGTAGCCCACTTCGGTGAATTTGGAAGCTTCGACCTTGATAAACGGCGCTTGCGCCAGTTTGGCGAGGCGGCGCGAAATTTCGGTCTTGCCGACGCCGGTGGGGCCGATCATGATGATATTCTTCGGCACGATCTCCTCGCGCAGATCCTCGGAAACCTGTTGGCGCCGCCAGCGGTTACGCAGCGCGATGGCGACGGCGCGCTTGGCTTCCTTTTGCCCGACGATATAGCGGTCAAGCTCCGAAACAATCTCCCGCGGCGTCATCACCGGCGCCGGAGAGAACGCCGAATCCGCTAACGCCGCGTGCTTCATGTCATTCATAAGAATAGGATAACTCCTAACAATTTCACCAGGAAATGCAATCGAAGCGCGTTATGCCCGCTCGCGGACCGCGATCGTTGATCGATCACGTCGCCCGATAAGGCCGAACCCTTTAAGACCACGCAAACGACGGGTGTTCAGCTTGAACGATTTGAACCACTTGAACGTTTTGAACGACTTGAACCGCGCCGTAGCAACGGCGCTATGCCAATTCTTCGAAGGTGAGCTGATCATTGGTATAGACGCACAAGCCGGCGGCAACCCGCATCGCCTCTTCGGCGATGGTTCGGGCGTCCAGTTGGGTGTGCTTGACCAGCACGCGGGCCGCCGCCAGCGCGTAATTGCCGCCCGAGCCGATGGCGATGACGTCGTCGTCCGGCTCGATCACATCGCCGGCGCCGGAGATCACTAGCAGATCATTTAAATCCGCGACGATCAGCAACGCTTCCAAGCGGCGCAGCACGCGGTCCGTGCGCCAATCCTTCGCCAGTTCCACAGCCGCCCGTTTCAAGTTGCCGTTAAACTGTTCCAGTTTGGCCTCGAATTTTTCGAACAGGGTGAACGCGTCCGCCGTGGCGCCGGCAAAGCCGGCGATCACCTTGTCGTGATGAAGCTTGCGCACCTTGCGCGCGCTATGCTTCATCACCGTCTGCCCCAGGCTGACCTGTCCGTCACCCACCACGACGACTTTGCCGCCATGACGGATCGCTAATATGGTTGTCCCGTGAAACATTACTCAACTCCGGTTGAGGATAGAGGATTGAGAATCGAGGATCGCGATCTTCTATCCGCCATCTTCCATCCTCGATTTTTTTTATATCAAGCGCGCGGATGCGCCTTGTCATACACCGCCGTCAACTGATCCAGATTTAAATGCGTGTACCGCTGCGTCGTCGACAAGCTCGCGTGGCCGAGCATCTCTTGAATCACCCTGAGATCCGCGCCGCTGTTAAGGAGATGGGTCGCAAAAGTGTGGCGCAAGCCGTGGGGACCCATCTTTACGGCGATCCCGGCCTGCCGCAAATGCTTCGCGACGATGCGCGCCGCGCTCCGGGTCGTAATCCGGCCGCCCCGGTTATTTAAAAACACCGGCGCTTCGCCTTTGCACGCAAAATTCCACCGCTTCCGCTGCTCCGAAGCATATTCCTCCAACGCCTCTTTCGCCACTCTACCAAAAGGCACGATCCGTTCCTTCGAGCCTTTGCCGACGACGCGGACAATTTCGAGTTGAAAATCGATAGCCGCCCAGTTAAGGCCTACCAGCTCGCTTGCGCGCACTCCGGTGGAGTAAAAAAATTCCAGCATCGCCCGGTCGCGGATATCCAGCGAGTTTTTCACTTTGATGCCCGTCAATAATTGGAAAACGTCATCCACCGAGAGGAAACCGGGCAGCGGTTTTTCCTGCTTCGGCGTTTGAATCAACAGCAAAGGGTCTTTTTCGAGCCGGTGAACCGCGACCAGGTAACGGAAGAAGCCCTTGAGCGCGGCGAGCTTTCGTCCGATGGAGCTTTTCTTGAGGCGCTTCGCGAGCGAAGCGAGATAAGCCCGCACGACGTGGATGTCGACCTTTCTTGCATCCACTGCGTCGCCATCATCGAGACAGAGCTTGCGCCGGGCGAGAAACTCGCCGAACTGCGCGAGGTCGCTGACATAGTTCCGCAGCGTGTGCGGCGAGACATGACGCTCCCCGCGCAAATGATCGGCGTATGCTTGAATGAGATCGTCCACGGCCAAGTGCGTTTCGCGAAAGAAATTTTAACACAGCGTCCCGATCTTTAAAACTATCACTTGAAGTTCCGAATGTATGATTTCAATAGGGAGACTTTCTATTTCCCCCCTTTTTCAAAAGGGGGGGAAGGGGGGATTTTTGGATAAACGTGAGTTGTGAATCCAATTCAGTAGGGTAAAACTGACTATGACGTTGC
>DASWHT010000274.1:0-4143 GCA_036398075.1 Binatia bacterium
AGGATACAAGCCTTGGCCCGGTCGATCACTTCGCTCGGGATCTCACTGTAGCGAAGGTTCACCGCGTAATTCGCCAGGCGTTGAGTGGCGTTCATGGGCGAATTGGTTTCAAAACGTTTGGAACGATTTGAACTATTTGAACGGTTGGAACTCTGACGAAGTATCAGCCTATTAGCGCACGACTTTGGCGCCGGCTTCCTTGAGTACCTCGCGCATTTGTTCGGTTAGACCGTCAAAGAATTTATTTAGCCCCGGCCCTTTGAGGTAGCCGTCTTCGAACTGATTTTGCTCGAGATATTTTTTCCAACTCGCGGTTTTGGTGAAGCGATCAAAAACTCCTTCCCAGTATTGAACCACTTCCTTTGGAACTCCCGGCGGTGCCAGCACGCCGCGCGCCTGTGGTATCACCGGCACGTCAATGCCTTGCTCCTTCAAAGTTGCGACATCAGGAAACGCCGGCAAACGTTTTTCCGTCAAGGCGGCGATGACCCTGAGATTACCAGCCCTGATGTGTTCACCGGCCTCCTGAGGCTCGATCACCATCATCTGCACATGCCCGCCAAGCAAATTGGCGATCCGCTCTCCGCCGCTCGGAAAGGAGACGTAAACCCATTTGGCCCCGGTCGCCTTCTGGATCACCAGACGCACCAGGTTATCTCGACCGGTCACGGAGCCCCCCGACTGTTTCAGCTGGCCAGGGCTTTTCTTCGCCGCCTCAATCAAGTCCTTCATGTTCTTGTATGGCGAATCCGCCTTGACAGCCACCACTGCGGGCTCCAAAACCAGACGCAGTATCGGCGTCAAATCCTTAATCATTACCTTGGCTTCCATAGTCGTCAAAGGATTGGTGACCCAGACGCCGGTAAAGAATCCGATCGTATGGGTTTCGCCCTTTTTCTCCGCCAAATACGCCATGGCGGTGGCGCTGCCGCCGCCGGATTTGTTGACCACTTGCAACCGTTGCTCCAGGATCTTCTCTTTCACCATCATATCGGCGATGGCCCGGGCAAAAATATCAGAGCCGCCGCCGGGACCCGTGTGCACGACCGCTTCGATGGACTTGGTAGGCTTAAACGACTGCGCCGATAGCGGCACCGCGGACGCCGCTACAAGCAAAATCGAGATCAATGAACCTATGCTCCGTTCCATAGTATCCCCTTTCTTGGTTTTGACCGTAATTGGTATCAAGCTTCTTCACCGGCCGCTTTCAAGCGCCAATCTTTGACCTTTCGCAAAATCGGCATCAGTATAATGATCATCGTAAGTAACAGCATCGCCACCGACAGTGGTCTGGTGACGAGAATCGACAAATCACCCTGGGACATCATCAGTGATTGGCGCAGCGCGCGTTCCATGCCATCGCCCAATACCAGTCCAAGCACCAGCGGCGCCGCGGGAAAATCCAGCTTGCGCATAACGTATCCTAAAAGACCAAAAAAACCCAGCATCCAAACATCAAATAGACTGCCGCTCACGCTGTAGGCGCCGACAATCGATACGCCGAGAATCGTAGGGTACAGAACATAGTGGGGCACACGAAGTATCTGGGCGAACAGCGGCACCAGCGGCAGATTCAAGATCAGCAGCATGACATTGCCGACATACATGCTCGCAACCAACCCCCAAAAAAGAGCGGGATTATCTTGAATCAGGAGCGGCCCCGGGCGAAATCCCCAGAGAATGAGCGCGGCAAGCAGAATTGCCGTGGTATTTGAACCCGGAATACCGAGTGTCAACAGCGGCACCAGCGACCCGCCGGTGTCGGAGTTATTGGCGCCCTCCGGCGCGGCCACGCCTTCGATCACGCCGGTGCCGAACTTCTCCGGATGTTTTGAAACGGCTTTCTCCAAGCCATATGAAATAAACGATGAAATGGTCGAGCCCGCTCCCGGCAGCACGCCGATAATGAATCCCACCAACGAACCATTCAAGAACGCGAACCGGCAAGCCTTGATATCTTCAAGGGTCGGAAGCAGATTCTTGAGACGCCCGGAGAATTTGAGGAACTCAGTCCCGCCGCGCGCTTCTAAATTGGCCAGCACTTCGCCGACGGCGAAGATACCGATGCTTGCAACGATAAAATCGACGCCGTCGAGGAGCTCGTAACGGCCGAAAGTAAATCTTGATTCGGCGCTGAACGGATCCGTGCCCACGGTCGCAAGCCAGAGGCCCACGAACATCGCCAGCAGCGCTTTGATCATCGATTTGCCCGCTAGAAAAACGACCATGGCGAGGCCCAGCGCCATGAGCGCGAAATACTCAGGCGGCGCGAATTTAAGCGCAAAGCGGGCCAGGGGAGGCGCGATCAGCATCAATCCCAACACGCCGAAAGTGCCGGCGACGAAGGAAGAGATGGCGGCGATCCCCAACGCGGCGCCGGCCCGGCCCTGCCTGGCCATTTGGTACCCATCGAGGCAGGTGACCACTGAAGCCGACTCGCCGGGCACGTTGAGCAAGATGGACGTCGTGGAACCGCCGTACTTGGCGCCATAGTAGATGCCGGCGAGCATGATGATGGCGGTGGTGTGGTCCAATGTAAACGTAAGCGGAAGGAGCATGGCGATGGTCGCCGGCGGTCCCAATCCGGGAAGGATCCCCACGATAGTTCCGAGAAAAACTCCGACGAAGCACCAAAACAGATTGGCGGGGCTAAGGGCCACCGAAAATCCCAACAAAAGGTTGTTAAGCGCGTCCAATTCTGGCTTGCCTTTCAAAAACCCAAAGGGCTTTTCGGTAAAGAAAGTCCCAGAGCAACGACGAAAATCAGGTGAAATCCGATACCGAGTCCCAGCGCGACGAAGACAGCGCTCCAAATAGACCGTCGCTCCATCAATGCGATGAGAAAAACGGTCAGTAGCACCAGGCAGAGAGTGAACCCCAAGAACGGAAAGAGTAAAACCGCTCCCATGAGCGCTAGCCAGCCGGACATCGCTCGGGATTCAGCGGACCAGTTGTGCTGCCTGCCAAGCGGTTTCGGCGCCGGCCGAAGCTGATTAACGAAAATTAGGCACAAGGACAGACTACAGATACCAATGCCCAACCAAAGGGGCAGGAAACCGGGACCGGGACCATCCTCGGTTAGATAGCTAAAGCGCGCGGCTTCAATGGTCACGTAGAGCCCAAACGCAGCGAGAGCAATCGCTGAAGAAAGATCCTTGATGCTGCGCGGTTCCATGGCAGTTCAAGCGCAATCCGATATCTCTTTGGGCAGGCTGAAGTGAATATTTTCTTCCTCAAAACCCAGGCTTGAGACTTGCGCCCCTAGAGTCTTGAAGAACTCGGCGGCTTCTTGCACCAAGCGCTCCGGCACTGACGCGCCGGAGGTAATGCCGACGCGGCGGGTCCCCTCCAACCACCCGGCGTCGATGGCGCGGTGGTCTTCGATAAGATGAGCTTTCACTCCCTGTGCCGCGGCGACTTTTCTGAGCTGATTGGAATTTTCGCTATTGCGCGAGCCGATCACCAGCACCAGATCGACCTCCTTAGCTAGCTGCTTGACCGCGTCCTGGCGGTTTTGTGTCGCATAACAGATGTCTTCTTTGGCCGCGGTGACGAGTTTGGGAAAGCGCCGTTTGAGTGTATCGATGACGTCGCGAGTGTCGTCGACACTGAGCGTAGTTTGCGTCAGCACCACGACCTTCTCGGGATCGGTAATCTCAACCCGGTTGGCCTCATCGACATTTGCCACGATTCGGACGCGCTCCGGCGCCTCGCCGCTGGTGCCGACGATCTCGTCATGATTCTCCTGACCGACGAGAATGATCCAGTAGCCCTGCACGGCGAATTTGCGCACTTCGCGATGGACTTTTTCCACCAGCGGACAAGTGGCGTCGATCACGATTTCCAGCCGTTTTTCTCTGGCCCGTTGCCAGACCGCGGGAGATATGCCGTGAGCGCTGAAAACCAATTTTGCGCCCGTGGGAACCTCATCGATGGACTGAACAAAGCGAACGCCGCGCGCCGTGAAATCCTCAACCACATGTTTGTTGTGCACGATCTCGTGAAATACGTAGATCGGCGCGCCGTGGCGCGCGAGCGCGCGCTCGACGGTTTCCACTGCCATCTCCACGCCGGCGCAGAAGCCGCGGGGCTGAGCAATGATGACTTCTTCTACCGCCATGATTTTAGTCTGGATGAACCGGG
>DASWHT010000275.1:0-2180 GCA_036398075.1 Binatia bacterium
TTCTTCGCGCCAGGGCCCGCGTAGATTTCGAGTTTGTTGCCGTCCGGGTCCAGGAAGTACGCCTGCTTGCCCCAGAAGACTCCCTCGTTACGGTCTTCGATGTGAAAAACATCGACGCCGTTCTTGCGCAAAAATTCAATCGACGGCTCGAAGTCTTCCGGCTTTACTTTAAAAGCATGATGCACCGGAGTGCTCTGGGGCGAGTCGTATTTCACCGGCGCATTGCCCTTGGCCATAATAAAATAATTCTCGCCGCTCTGGAGAAAAACCATCCGCGGTGTTTGCTCGACAATCTTCATGCCGAGCAACTCGTGATAAAACTTCGCGCTGCGGTCGAGATCGGTGGCCGGCAAACTGAAATGGAGCACACCTTGAGTTTTGATCATGATAAACCTCCTCTTAAGCGGGAGCGCCTTGGCGCGACATGCTTCACGCTCCCAAGCTGAACGCCTTGGTCGGATTATCCCAGAGAATCTTGGCGCGCGATTGACGGGAAATTTTGTCGTTGCCGCTGATCGCGCCGACGGTCTTGTCCGGGAACTTATCGATGGCGTCGCTGTGCGGATAGTCGGTGGCGATCATCAAATAGTCTTCGCCGACGTGGTCGACGAAGACCGGCGCCAGCTCCTCGCCGGCCTCGCAGCTGATCCAGCAGTTGCGCTTGAAGTAATAGCTCGGTTTTTCTTTCGTGATCTTAGCCGAGCCGTGGGATTCATGTTCCCAGTGTTCGTCCATGCGTTCCAGCCAGAACGGCGCCCAGCCGCAGCCTGATTCGAGGTGGGCGACCTTCAGCTTGGGAAATTTTTCCAGCACGCCGTCGGCGCAGAAGTTCAGGCAAGCAAGCATCTGTTCCAGCGGATGGCAAGCCACATGGCGGCCGAATTCACTGTAGCGGTCGGAGCCGGCCTGCTGAAGGACGGTGCGCGCGCCTTCGTGGACGCAGATCGTCACGCCGAGCTCGGAGCAGGCATCGTAGATCGGATAGTAATCGGGGCTGGCGAAAGTGCGGCCGCAAAATTTGTTTGGCCGCCAGAAAATGCCGACCAGACCCAATTTCTCTCTCGCGTATTTCAGTTCTTCAACGGCCCGCGCCGGATCTTGCAGCGGCAGAAGCATAACACCGTAGAGGCGCTTGCGGTCGTGATCGCAGTAATCCGCCAGCCAGGTGTTGTAAGCCCGGCAAATCGCGGCGCTCAGCTCCGGGTCGATATCGTCGCGCCACATAATATAAAGACCGATGGTTGGGAACAGGACCGAGACGTCGATGCCTTCGCGCTCCATATCGCGCAAATTCGACGCCGGGTCGAACTTGTTCGCGTAGGCATCCGCGAAGCACTCGCGCCAGCGCTTGGACGATGAAAAAATATAACCGTAATCCACCATTTCCCGGCCCGGCCGCAGGGCGGAATCGGACACCGGCTTGCCGTCCACTTCGCGCACGGTCTGGTTCGGCCCTGCAAGGCGCACCCGGTGTTTGAACTTTTCGGGCAAATAGTTTTGATACAAATCCGATGGCTCGAGAATATGCCGGTCGGCATCGATAACTTTAAATCCGTCCTTCATGACTCATTCCCTCCCGTCTGCTGTCTAGGGGTACTTTTAACTTGACAATGACTTACATAGTTCAAACCGGAGGCTGCGGCAAGACCCGTGGGGATGAACATTGCCGGCTTTCCCCTGCCGCCGTCGGTCGTTTCCCGCTGAGGCTGTAAGCCGGTCGGGGTGATCCGGGTCGAATTGAAATGGAGAGCACGCCCTGGTGGGTTAAGATTTGAATCGCTCCTGAGCCCTGGTGCCAGACTGTGTGAAAACTCCGTTCATGGTTCGACTGGGCTCACCACGAACGGATGTTAGATACTAGAAATCAAGCATTTAGCCGTTCGCCCTGACCCCTCGACAGGCTCGGGACTAAAGGCCATCGAGGGAGTCTGCCCTGAGGCCCCTCGAAGGGTCGAAGGGCTCCTAAATGGTTTTCACATAGTCTGGCGCCGAGTTAGGTCGTTGACCCGTGGCGTAGAATGCAACAAATAACAGTCCCGAAGCAAGTTTAACGACGATCAGAGCAAAGCTTCGGCAAAGGGCGCGGCGTGCGGTGGGTTATTGACGGTGTCCGGCGATCACGTTTCCCCGGGAGAACGTGAAAGCCCGTGGGGAGACGCCAAATGCAATGCACGGGATCG
>DASWHT010000276.1:0-11289 GCA_036398075.1 Binatia bacterium
GATTTCTCCTCGGCCAGGGATTTTTCCCTGGCGCAATTTTGGCGCACCAAAGCGGCGGCCGTGAACGGCGTGGAGACGCTGATCGTCAATAACATTCCGATCAAATATCCCGGCCTGCGTTTCGGCTGCATCGAAGCGGGGGCGTCTTGGGTTTCGTTTATCGACTACGATCTGCGCAGACGGGTGCAATCGCGCGCCGGACGCGTGAGCGTCTTGGGCGGGCCGGAGACGGTTCTGAAGAACAACGTGTATCGCGACAACCATGTCTACACCACTTGCCAGGTGGACGAGGATCTGCCCTATATCTTGCAATATGTCGGCGAAGACAATTTGATCGTCGGCTCCGACTACACCCACCGCGACCCGTCGATGGAACTGGAGTTTCGCAAGCTGCTGCAAGAACGGGCGGACAGAGGCGAAATTCCCAAGTCTGCTGTGCAAAAAATCCTCTACGATAACCCTAAAGCGTTTTACGGACTGTAGCAGGCCGCTGAAGGATACTCGCCCGCGAAATCGCTATCGAGGGTGGAAAATAGAGGATGGAGGATGGCGACCTTCGATCCTCCATTCTCGATCCTCGGTTCGCTGATGCGCCGTCCATTACTCGACGCGCCTCTGCCTGGTTTTCCAAATAGTCTTCAGCAGGCTGTCGAACCTCTTTAAAATTCTCGCAATCCGTACTAAAAAACCATCTATATCTTTTGCTCACGAGGAGACGCGGCAGTGGGAATCATCGACGCCGACACTCATATCGACGAAACTGAAGCGACCTGGGAGTACATGCGCGAGTCCGATCTGCAGTACAAACCGACTACGGCTTTTCCGGCCAACCCTAATCCGAACTTGCCGCCGGCGCGCTATTGGATGATCGAGGGGAAGCGGCAGGTGCGCTTTGTCCGCAGTGATAAAGACTCGGGTACCACCGTCGAGACGCGGGAGTTGCTGGATGTTAAGGCCCGTCTCAAGCACATGGATGAACTGGGGACCGACATCCAGGTCATGTATCCGACGCTTTTCCTGATGGAATGGACGGAGAAACCGGAGATCAATGTGGCGCTGCGTTGCAGCTACAATCGCTGGCTAGGCGATCGTTGCTCGCAGTCGGGCGGAAGACTGCGTTGGGTTTGCATGCCGCCGCTCCAGGACATGAATGCGGCGGTTGAAGAATTGCGCTGGTCCAAGGAGCATGGCGCCTGCGGCGTGCTCAAGAAAGGCGACCGCGAAGCCGGCAAGTACCCCGCGGACTCCTATTTCGAGCCGCTCTACGCGGCAGCGGAAAAACTCGACTTGCCGATCTGTTTTCATACCGGTTCCGGCATTCCCGACTTCTCGTCGGCTCGGGAATTTTCCCACGGCCAATTCATGCGCACAAAAGCGGCCGCCATCAATGGCGTGATGGGGCTGCTGGTGCACAAGATACCGGACAAGTTTCCCAAGCTGCGCATCGGCTGCATCGAGGCCGGTTCCATGTGGGCGCCGTTCGTCGATTACGACCTGCGCCGCCAGCAACGCCGCCAACAGGGACGCGAGACCACGGGCGTGCTCGGCATTCCCGACCTCCAACTCGCGTCGAATTTATTCAAGGACAACCGTGTTTACATTACCTGCCAGGTGGATGAGGACCTGCCTTACATTCTCAAATGCGTCGGCGAGGATAATCTGATGGTCGGTTCAGACTACACGCACCGGGACCCGTCGATGGAAATTGAGTTCAGAAAAATTCTTCAAGGGCGCGCGGACAAGGGAGAAATCCCACAAGC
The DNA here is from genome assembly GCA_036398075.1 of Binatia bacterium. Taxonomy (GTDB): domain Bacteria; phylum Desulfobacterota; class Binatia; order UBA9968; family UBA9968; genus DATACQ01. Next base: position 1,761 of record DASWHT010000276.1, read on the forward strand.
AGCCGTGCAAAAAATTCTCTTCGATAACCCGAAGGCTTTTTACGCTCTTTGATGGCCGGCTCGAATCGCGCGGTTAACTTTTTCGCGCGCGCTTAAAAAACAGCGGCACGGTAAGGAGCAGGAGCGACACGAAGAGTATCCCTGCGGAAATAGGGTGGGTAATGAAAACGGCGGCATCGCCCTGGCTGATTGCCAGGGCCCGGCGCGCTTGTGTTTCCGCCAGCGGCCCAAGAATCAAGCCGATGACGGCGGGCGCAACCGGTATATCCCAACGGCGCATAACGAATCCGAGCAGCCCAAATATATAAAGAATAACAAGATCCACTACGGATTGATGCAGGCTATAGGCGCCGAGGGTCGCAAAAACTAAAATCCCGGCGTAAAGCAGCGGGCGCGGTATCGCCAAAACCTTCACCCAGATACCGACGAGGGGAAGATTGAGGATAAGCAGCAACACGTTGCCGATGTACAGACTCGCCAGAAGTCCCCAAACCAAGTCGCCCTGCGTTTGAAACAGCAGCGGCCCAGGTTGGATGCCGTAGTTCTGAAACGCGCTCAGTAACACCGCCGCGGTGGCCGACGTCGGGATGCCGAGGGTTAAAAGCGGCACCAGCGCGCCGGTGACCGAAGCGTTGTTCGCTGCTTCGGGTCCGGCCACGCCTTCGATGGCGCCCTTACCGAACTCGTGGGGAAATTTAGTCAATTTTTTTTCAATCGCGTAGGACAGGAACGTCGGAATCTCGGCGCCGCCCGCGGGGATCGAACCGAAAGGGAAGCCGATAAACGTGGCGCGCAGCCAAGCGGGCAGGGAGCGTTTCCAGTCTTGTTTGGACATCCACAAAGAGCCTTTGATCTGTTCGATTTTTTCTTCGATCCGGCTGGCGTAGGCGGCGACATAAAGCGCTTCGCCGACGGCGAAGAGGCCAACGGCAAGCACGACCACATCGATGCCGTCCAGCAATTCCGGCACGCCGAAGGCGAAACGTGATCTTCCCGTCTGGCTATCGATGCCGATAACGCCAAACAGCAGCCCCAAAAACAAGCTCGTAAGGCCGCGCGCCGTCGAACTGCCGATGACCGCCGACACGGTGGTGAAAGCGAAGACCATGAGAGCGAAATATTCCGCCGGGCCGAATTGCAGGGCGATTTCGACTACCATCGGCGCCAACAGGGTCACCAGGATTGTTGCAATCGTCCCGGCGACGAACGAGCCGATGGCGCAGGTGGCGAGTGCCGGCCCCGCGCGCCCGTTTTTCGCCATCAAATTACCTTCCAGCGCGGTGGCGATAGACGCCGATTCCCCCGGCGTGTTGAGCAGGATCGTGGTCGTCGAACCACCATACATGGCGCCGTAGTAAATGCCGGCAAACATAATCAATGCGCCCGTCGCATCGAGCTTGATGGTGAGGGGCATGAGCATCGCCACGGTGAGCGCCGGTCCGACGCCGGGGAGCACTCCGATGAACGTGCCCAGCGTCACACCGATGAATCCCCACAAAAGATTCAACGGCGTTAGCGCGATGCTGAAACCGTGGAGCAATGAGCTAAACGCTTCGGTCATGAGTCGTCAAATACCCGCGCCACCAAGGATCGGTTTTAGCCAGCCAGCCGGCAGGTTGACGTTGAGAAATTTTACGAAGAAAAGAAAAACCGAGACACCCAGAATGATTCCCAAAGCAATATCGCGAAGGAACTTCGCGCTGCCGAAACCGCGCGCGACGCAGGCGAATAACGCGGCTTGGGCGAGCACGAAGCCGGCGCGATGGATTAAAAGAATTTGCAAGAACAGCCCGATGCTGACCCAGACGAACGCGCCGGCGTGAAAAGGATGCTCGCCGCGCAGCGCAGGGTCATCTGGAACCCCGTTGCGCCAGCCCCCCGACAGGGCTTCATAAATCAGCCACAAGCCGAGGAGGATCAGGCCGCCGGCGATAACTGCGGGTGAGACATTGGGTCCCACCCGGGCATAGCCGCCGGCGCCCGATAGCTGCGACGTCCCCACCGCCACCGCAATCCCAAGAGACAGGACCGCCAGTGAAAGGACAAGCTCCGCGGGCTTGAACTTCATGCTCGGCCGGGGTGGTTACTTGTTCTTGATCCCGAGCGAATCGATGATGCCGGCGATCCGTTTGGTGTCGTCATCGATGAACCTCTTGTACGCATCACCGGCCAAGAAAATCGGCGACCAGCCGAGTTTTTCAAGAGTTGCCTTCCAGGACGCCGACTCGGTGGCGGCGCGAATCAGTTTTATGAGCGCGTCGCGCTGGGGGATGGTAATTCCCGGCGCGCCGAAAACACCGCGCCAATTCGCCAATTCTACGTCGAGCCCCTGTTCCTTGAGCGTGGCGACGCCGTCGATGCGCGCCGGACTGGACACCGCCAGCCCGCGCATACGACCGCCTTTGATTTGCTCGGCGAACTCACCGACGCCGGAGATACCGGCGGTCACATGGCCGCCAATGATGGCGGCGATTGCCTCGCCACCGCCCTTGAACGGGACATAATTGATCTTGCTCGGTTCGACGCCCGAGGCTCGCGCGATCAATCCGGCGAGAATGTGATCGGTGCCGCCGGCGGAGCCGCCGCCCCAGGAAACGCCGCCGGGATTGGCTTTCAGCGCTTTGACGAGGTCGGCCATCGTTTTGTGCGGCGAATTTGCCGGCACCACGATAATTTCATATTCACCGGTGAGGCGGGCGAGGGGCGTAACCTTGGAGAGATTGACCGGGGAGTGTTCCAGATAGATAGCGCCGATCATGACCATGCCACCGATCATCACGGCGTTCGGATCGCCTTTCGACGAATTTATGAACTGCGCCAGGCCGATGGTGCCGCCGGCGCCGCCCTTATTTTCAAATTGTACGGACGATACAAGCTTGGTGCTTTGCATCGCCGCCGCGAGTTGGCGCCCGGTCTGGTCCCAGCCGCCCCCCGGGTTGGCCGGGATCATCATCTTGAGCGCCGGCTGCGGGTGAACCGCCGACGCGAAAAGAGTCGCGGCGAAGACCGCTACGAACCCAAAAATCCGCTTGCGCATGAGCCATCCTCCTTGTCTAAGAGCTTGTAGTTGGTAGAGACAAGACTTGTATAGTCAACGAGCGGTGAATTGACAAGTGTCACGATGCCCTATTCTTATTGAACGGCCGCGGCTTCGGTCCTTTGTAGGTCCAGAGCAAGTGTCGCGGTATGGGACCTTTGTTCCGTTCGCCGGACTGGCTTTCTTCCCAGGCGTGCGCCATAACCCCCACCGAACGCGACAATACGAAGAGTCCGCGGCACAACGGCGGCGGAAACCCGAGCTCCGCGAAAACAACGCCTGTGGCGCCGTCGATGTTCATCGGAATGGTTCGGCCTTTTCGGCGCGCGAGCGATTCTTCGGCAGCGCGGCCGATGGCGGCAAAAAGGCCGGTGACATGGCCGCCAGCAGCGGCCTTCTTTACCAGCTCCAGAAGACGCGGCGCGCGCGGATCGGTGGGGTGGAAGCGATGACCGAAACCGGGAACATGTTTGATACCCTGTTTTGCAAGTAAATTGATCTCGGCTTCGACCGCGGCGTCGATCGTCCGCCGCTCCTTTGCATTAGCGCGGGTTCGGTCGAGGCGCTGCGCGACTGAGTTGTAGAATGCGACGCACTGTTCGCCGGCGCCGCCATGGATATCGCCCAAAACATTGATCGCCGAGGCCATGGCGTTGTTAATGCCAATGCCGCAGGTGATCGCCATGCGCGCCACCGCGATGGACGGCGCCTGTGGCCCGTGGTCTACGGCGGCCACGAGCGCGGCTTCGAGAAGTTTTGCTTCGGCCGGCTTTGGCAGCTCACCGCGGGTCAATAGCCATACCATTTCGGCGAAGCTCACCCGACCAATCAAATTTTCGACGGCATAACCGCGATAACGGATCATGCCGGGTTTCATTTCGATGATCGAGGTTGCCCACCAGGCTTCGGGAGAATTTTGCCGGTTTCGTTTTGTCATTAACGGTTAACAACCACTAAGCCGCGCGCCCACCGCGATTACACGGCGCCACTTTCTCGTAGTTTAGCAATTGTGTTCCGGTCGTATCCCAATTCCTTCAATATCTTCTCGGTGTCGGCGCCCAACCTGGGGGGCGGCCCGGCAGGCGCGGGGTCGCCACTGGCCAGATGGAATCCTGACCGAACGACGGCAGTCTCACGATCGATGCCGGGGGTATTTGGAAATCGCTGGACCAACCCGCGCTCGGCGATCTGGGGCTGCTTGAGCGCCTCGGGGATCGACAGAACCTCACCCGCTGGAACTCCGCGTTGATTAAATAGCAGCGCCCATTCTTTGGCGGATTTGGCCGTGAGCGCCAATTCGATCTCGTCCCTTAACTCAAAGCGCTTTTTTTTGCGGCCCTCGCGATCGCTATAACGCGGGTCGGTGGTAAGCTCCGTGCGGCCAATGAGCTCGCAGAGGATTTCGAACTGTTCCTGCTTGTTGGCCGCAATATTCAAAAGCCCTTTGCCGGTTTTGAACGTTCCCGACGGGCTCGCGGTCATATTCTCATTGCCCAACGGTTCGGGCTTGACGCCGGCGATAAGCCAATTGGACACTGCCCAGCCCATGGCTACGAGCGTGGATTCGAGCATGGAGACATCGATAAATTCCCCTTCGCCGCTGCGCTCGCGCCGGAACAGCGCGGCAGCGACGGCGAATGCCGCGGTGATGCCGCCGATGGTGTCGGCCACCGGAAAACCGACGCGGAGCGGGGCCGTCTCTCTGTCACCGGTAATGCTCATAACCCCGGACAGACCCTGCACGATCTGGTCGTAAGCGGGATTGTCTTTCAGGGCGCCGTTCTGGCCGAAGCCGGAGATGGCACAATAAACTAAATCCGGCTTGACTTTGTTGAGTTCGGGGTAACCAAAACCGAGCCGGTCCATGACCCCGGGGCGAAAATTTTCCACGACAACATCCGCCGTTGCCACGAGCCGGCGAAAGACCGCTTTACCCGCGCGGCTTTTTAGGTTGACGGTCAGCGAGCGTTTTCCGGCATTCTGGGCGAGAAATGACGCGCCCATCAAGCGCCTATTCAATTCCGCATCTGCGCCAAGCTGGCGCGCCAGATCGCCGGTCGATGGAACCTCGATCTTGATGACGTCCGCGCCAAGTTGGGCGAGCTGATAGCAACAAAACGGCCCCGCCAAGACATTGGTGAGATCGAGCACGCGCACGTTTTCGAGTAGCTTCATCGCCGTACGCCGAATCGATACGATACGGCGACTATGACGAGTTCGTGCTAATTCGTCAATGCAAAATTTCCGCCAACGAATAAATTGATTTGGCCGACCGGGAGTGTTAGATATGCGCTTACTCAAACCCGTGTCGGGGCGTAGCGCAGCCTGGTAGCGCACACGCTTGGGGTGCGTGTGGTCACCGGTTCAAATCCGGTCGCCCCGACCAGTTCCTCTCCTCCGATATCAATAGATTAGCTTATCGCAGGAGCGAAAACCGGATCAGTCGCGATCGGGCTCGGGTGAGGTCTTTCTCTATAAAATTCCCCTGACCCAGAAGCGATTCCGCGGTAGATGGCCTTCAGTAGTTAGAATTCTCGGGTTTCTCGTTGCCTGTTGGAGCAAGACTATTCCCGCATGGACGGCCTGCGCTCCCGGCAGTAATACTTTTCACGAGTGTTCAATATTAGACAGCAATTGCTGTCAAGTCAGCGCAGCATAATAATCCAAACCCCCTGATGACCGAATAGAGGAAATATGAACTCAAATAAAGGATGGAAAATTCATCAAATTATCGTGGCACAGTCAGGTTGGAAAGCCGTTCATTGCCAGGAATCGGAAAATAGACAAGTAGAGATTTCCAATCGGGCCGTAGTTTGCTGGGCGCTTGTCGAAGCCATTGGAGAAAACGACGCTCTGCGAACAGAAGTGCGAGGGGTCGAGCAGGATTCAAACCAACTCGTGATTGTTGGGGATTTGATCAAGACAAATAAAATTGGGGAAGAGGGCGTAGATGGTAACCAGTATTTTCTTGGATACAATGATCCGGACGCACACCAAGAATCTGATTATTGGATCAAGCAAGCCAACCTGCGGATTAAGAGGGAACACGACAAAATAGCGAAGCAGTGAGATTGACCGTCTTGTTTCGCTTCCATAGGCGAGGTCACGCTACGTTGTTGATCCTCCCATGTCAATCGCATCCCTTTTTTAGGTGACTCGCTCACTTCACGTAGCGTCGCGGGCTTCCGCTGGCCCGTTCAACATAAGCCGCGAAACGGCCGATTTGCCATAGTGATTTCGCTAAGGGCATGATAGCCTGCAGCACAAAGGAGAAAGAAAAATGCTTGAGGTGGGTCACCGATTGTTCGTGGGAATAAAAATCTCGACAAAATTGCAAAACGATTTGAGCCACCCGGCGCCCGGAACGGAGCATTATTTTAATGCTGACAGTGCAGACTATCTTCACGTCGTTACCGTGGGAGAGCAAAAGTTGATCGGAAGGTACGTGAAGGACGGCTTTCCGGCGTCGGATATGGATAACGTCAGCCGCAACGTCTGCAGCATCGTGAAGCTGATCACACGCGGCCACCGCATAGAAGAAGGTTCCGTCCATATCTACGCTGCTTGAGTTTCCAACGCTGGTGACCTGACCATAGCGGTTTTTTCCCTCGTAAAAAGCTCGCGACGCTTACCTTCCCCATAGAGTCTCAAGTTGTCAGCCGTTTGTTCCCTGAGTTCGGATGCAAGGCGGTGAGCATCGATCCTAGGCAAATGATTGATGGGGTTTCTTTATCGTCGGCATCTGGTATACTCACGGACTATATAACAACTGAAACCCAACGTCCAAATAAAACACACTCGGTCTTATTTTTCCGAGTATTGGAGAGGCAGTTCCCAGGGTAACCGCCTCTTTGCGTTTATGGGCCGGAAAATGACTGGGAATCGCGAGGCGCGACTGCCAGCAAGGAGTTTTGCCCTATGGAACCGAGCCTTAGCCACTCCCGGATCAATCGGATTGCTTTTATCGGCAACTACTTGCCACGACAGTGCGGTATCGCCACGTTCACCACCGACTTGTGTGAGGCCATTGCTGCAGAACACCCTGATACAACTTGCATCGCAGTGCCGGTCAACGACGTCGAAGGGGGTTACGCCTATCCGGCTCGTGTGCGCTTCGAACTGACCGAAAAGGATCTTCAATCCTACCGACGGGCGGCCGACTTTCTGAATATCAATAGCGTGGACCTCGTATGCCTGCAGTTCGAATACGGCATCTTCGGAGGACGGGCGGGCAGCCACATCCTGGCCCTTCTCCGCGATCTGCGCGTGCCCATTGTTACGACCCTGCACACCATTTTGCGCGAACCCGACGCGCATCAACGTCGAGTTTTACAAGAAGTCGCGGCTCTATCGGACCGCGTGGTTGTCATGAGCAAGCGCGGCGCGGAATTCCTCGAGCACGCCTATCATGTAGCGCCGGAGAAAATTGATTCAATTCCCCACGGTATACCGGATATGCCTTTTGTCGATCCGAGTTTCCATAAAGACTTGTTCGGCGTCGAAGGCAAAGTCGTGCTGCTTAGTTTTGGCTTATTGTCGGCGAACAAGGGAATCGAGAATGTCATCGCTGCTCTCCCCGCCATCTTGGCGAAGCATCCCAACGTGATGTACTTCATTGTTGGCGCGACCCATCCGCATGTTTTGAAACAGGATGGCGAAACTTATCGGTTGTCACTGCAGTGGCTGGCTCAAGAGAAAGGCGTCGAAGGCCAGGTGATCTTTTACAACCGATTTGTCAGCCTGGAGGAGCTCGTTGAGTTCATCGGCGCCGCGGATATTTATATCACGCCTTATCTCAATCCGGCGCAGATCGTTTCGGGTACGCTCGCTTATACAGTAGGGGCGGGTAAGGCGGTGATTTCGACACCCTATTGGCATGCTGAAGAAATGCTGGACGACGGGCGAGGGGTGCTCGTGCCCTTCCGTGATCCGGCGGCGTTAGCGGATCAGGTTATCCGATTGCTGGATGACGAAGCGACTCGCCACGGGATGCGCAAGCGCGCTTATCTCTATGGGCGCGATATGATCTGGCCGCAAGTAGCGCGACGCTACATGGCGAGCTTTCGGCGCGCGCGGTCCGAACGGCGGCACTTTACTCCTCCCGATTTTATCGTGAAAGCGCTCGATCAACGTCCGGCCGAACTGCCCCCTCTGAAACTCGATCACTTGCGGCGCATGACGGATGATACCGGTATGTTTCAACACGCCATTTTCACCGTGCCCAACTATCATGAGGGGTACACCATCGACGACAACGCCCGCGCCCTGACGGTCAGCACCCTCCTGGAAGAGCTCGGTAGTGAAGAGAGCGCGGATCTAGCGTCACGCTATTTCGCCTTCGTCTGGTACGCCTTCAATGCGAAGACCGGACGCTTCCGAAATTTCATGAGCTATCAGCGCAACTGGCTGGAGGAGAACGGGTCCGACGACAGTCATGGCCGCGCGTTGTGGGCGCTGGGCATCGTATTGGGCCGCTCCAACACGCCGGCGCTCCAGAGTATGGCCGGCTGGGTATTCGAGAAGGCGTTGCCCGCCATTCTAGACACAACCAGCCCGCGCGCTTGGGCATTCGCGCTCATAGGTATCAGCGAATACCTTAACCGTTTTGCCGGTGATCGAAGAATCACTCAGGCCCGCGAGGTGTTGGCCGGACGGTTACTCGAATTGTATCGCCAAAACCGGACAGACAAATGGCACTGGTATGAAGAATCGCTAACCTATTGTAACGGCGCGCTGCCGCAGGCGTTACTGATATGCGGTCAACGCATACCCAACAATGAAATGACCGACGCCGGACTGGAATCGCTTCAATGGCTGGCAGATTTGCAGCGAGCCGACACGAGCGGCGGTCATTTTGTGCCTATCGGTTCCAACGGTTTTTATCCACGCGGCGGTCAGCGTGCGCGCTTCGATCAGCAGCCGGTGGAGGCGCAGGCCATGGTCTCGTCCTGCCTCGAAGCGCATCGCCTTACCGGTGATCAACGGTGGCACAAGGAAGCGCGGCGCGCCTTTGACTGGTTCCTCGGTCGCAACGACCTGAACCTGCCGATCTACGATCCGACAACAGGCGGTTGTCGAGACGGCTTGCATCCCGACCGCCCCAACGAAAACCAGGGCGCAGAGTCTTCCCTCGCATTTCTCCAGGCAGTCCTGGAACTGCGCTTGGCCGAAATTACCCTGCTAACAGTGGAGACAGGATCCTAATGAACAATCATTTTCCCGAACTCTTTCTCCGCCATGAGCTGAACCCCATTTTGACCGCGGCCGATTGGCCCTATCCGGTCCATAGTGTGTTCAACCCTGGCGCCACATTGCTGCCCGATGGAACCACGTTGCTATTGTGCCGCGTGGAAGATCGGAGAGGCCATTCTCATTTATGTGTTGCTCGTTCCGTCAATGGGGTAGACAACTGGCAGGTGGATTCCCCGCCCACACTACTGGCCGATCCCGCGCGCTTCCCGGAAGAAGTTTGGGGCATTGAAGACCCACGGA
>DASWHT010000277.1:0-5267 GCA_036398075.1 Binatia bacterium
TTGATCGCGGTGGACTACGAGCCATTGGCCGCGGTGTTCGATCCGGCGCAGGCGATGAAACCCGGCGCGCCGATCTTACACACCGAGAGCGCCAGATCGGAAACACGCCTCGACCGGGCGCAATTTCGATTCGAGAAAAACAGCAACGTCTTGAGCGTCTATCACGCGGAGCAGGGTGACGTGGCGGTTGGCTTCAAGGCGGCGGACGAAATTTTTGAAGATGTTTACAGTTCGCAGAAGATCCAGCATGGGCATATCGAACCTCATGCGGCGCTGGCCTATTGGGAGCCGGGCGGCAAGCTGGTGATCTACACCTCGACGCAGAATCCATCATCGATCCGCGCCCAGTTAGCCGAGCTTTTCGATCTGCCGCAATCGAAAGTGCGCGTCATCGTGCCTTACGTGGGTGGCGGTTATGGCGGCAAAGTGCATCCGCGCCTGGAGCCGTTGACGGCGGCCTTGGCGCGCCAGGCGCACCGGCCGGTGCAGTGGGTATTGACCAGAGAAGAGGTTTTCTTGACCGCCCATTGCCATGCGTCGGTGGTGAAGATCAAAACCGGAGTGACACGGGACGGGACCATTGTCGCGCGCCAGGTGGAAGGCATTTATGATACCGGGGCCTACGCCTTGACTGGGCCGTCGACGACCAAAAACGGCGGCGAGGTCGCCGGCGGTCCTTATCGGATCGCGCATCAGGATTTGACGACGTACTGCGTGTACACGAACACGCCGCCGACGGGGCCGTACCGGGGGTTTGGCGTGCCGCAGGTTTGCTGGGCGTATGAGTCGCAGATGGACGACATCGCCAGGCGGCTGGGGATCGATCCGTTGGCGCTCAGGTTAAAGAACCTGGTGCAAGAAGGAGATATGTTTGTCACGGGGGACAAGTTGGTATCGGTCGGGATCGCGGACTGTCTCAAGGGCGCAGCCGAAGCGGTGGGGTGGAAGGGGAAAGAGGAACAAAGGAGCCGAGAGCCTAACGGCAAAGCGCGCGGCAAGGGGTTGGCGGTGATGATCAAGACGACGATGACGCCGTCGAACTCCGCGGCGCTGGTGCGGCTCAACGCCGATGGTTCGGCGGTGTTGTTGACCAGCAGCGTGGAGATCGGGCAAGGGACGCAGACCTCGCTGGCGCAGATTGTGGCGCAGGAGCTGGGGATTTCGCCGGAGCGGGTGAGCGTGACGTTTCCCGACACCGACGTAACGCCCTTCGATCAATCGACCAGTTCGAGCCGCACGGTGTTTACGATGGGAGGGGCGGCGCGGCAGGCGGCCGAGCAGGTGCGCAGGCAGTTATTGGAGATAGGTGCCAATGTGCTTGAGGCCGACGTCGAAGATTTGGAACTGGTGGAGGGGAACATGCAGGTAAAGGGAGCGCCGGAGAAGAAAAAGAGTATATCGCAGCTTTTTCAAGCGCGTTACGGAGCGGCGGTCGGGAGCATGGCGGCGAGCTACGACAACCAGACCAGTGGCGGAGTCGATCCGCGCACGGGGAAGGGCAAAGCATCGGCGTTTTTTTTCTTATCGGCCTGCGCGGCGGAAGTGGAAGTGGACACTGAGACCGGGAAAGTCACGATCGAGCGGGTGGTATCGGCGGTGGATGCGGGCAAGGCGGTCAATCCGCGCCAATGTCACATGCAGAACGAAGGGTCGATGATCATGTCGTTGGGCTCGGCGCTGTTTGAGGAGATGGTGTTCGACAACGGGCAGCCGATCAACTCGACGTTTTTGGAGTACATGCCGCCGTCGATGGAAGATCATCCACGGCGGTTTGAGTCGGTGCTTGTTGAGACGCCACATCCTGAGGGGCCTTTTGGGGCGAAGGGAGTGGGGGAAGCGGCGCTTGGGCCGGTGGAGCCGGCCATCGGCAACGCGGTGGCGAACGCATTGGGAGGGCTACGGCTCAGGGATTTGCCGTTGCGGCCCGATCGGGTCGTGGCTGGACTACGATTGGTCAACGGGGAAAGCGTATGAAGATTGAGATACATACGGTAGTCAACGGGCGGGAGCTGGATGCCGCGGTGAAGCCTAATCAGACATTACTAGAGTGGTTGCGCGACGATTTGCAGTTACGGGGAAGTAAAGAAGGCTGTGGTGTAGGGGTCTGTGGATCGTGCACGGTTTTGGTCGATGGGCGGGCGGTAAGTTCATGTTTAATGTTGGCAAGCAATGCCGAGGGGAAGGACGTGCGGACGATCGAGGGATTGGCGCAGGGTGACGAGCTGGACCCGGTGCAGCGGGCGTTTTTAGAGCAACAGGCGTTTCAGTGTGGCTACTGCACGTCGGGGATGATCATGGCGACAAAAGCATTACTGAGCAGTAATCCTCAGCCGACAGAAGATGAAGCGCGGGATTATCTCTCGGGTAACATCTGCCGCTGCGGTACCTATAAGGAAGTCCTCGCCGCCATTAAAAGTCTGGCGGAAAAGTCCCCAGAAGGAACATAGACCGCGCCCTTAGAAAATTCTGAAAATCAATTGATCCGCGCATGCTGTGGTCAGGACGGCAAGTCGATGACGACAATCGTCGGTTTGCCCTTTTTTATGATTTCGAGTTTGATTTGAGCCGGAGTTTTTGTCGCCGCAATCAAGCGCTCGAGATCGGCAGCGGATTTAATCGGCGTATCGTTGGCCTTCGTGATGATATCGCCGCGTTGGATGCCGGCCGCCGCTGCCGGGCTGATGGATTCCACCTGGACCACAACCACCCCGCTCTCGTGTCCGACGTCGAAGAGGGCGGCGAGTTCGGCAGTAAGATCCTGGGTTTGGATGCCAAGTCTTCGTTGCGCATCGTCGGCCCGTTTGGGCGCCGCTGCAGCTCTGGATTTAGCGAATACCTGAGCCGAAGCGAACACCGGCGCTTTCATTCTGAGCGCCAAGGCGATGGCGTCGCTGGGGCGCGCGTCGATTTGCAGCTCCTGGCCTTTTAGACGCAAATAAAGCGTCGCGTAGTAGGTGTTGTTTCGCAGATCGGTGATCACCGCGCGCTCGAGTGTGGCGCCGATCCGGTTGAGTATATTGCGCATCAGATCGTGAGTCAGAGGCCGCGGCGTCTTCACCTGTTCAAGCTCCAGGGCAATGGCGCGCGCTTCCGCGACATCGATCCAGATGGGCAGGAGTCTCTGATCCGCCACGGATTCCAAAACCACCACCGGCGCCTGGGTATTGGGATCGACCATGACGGTTTTGATCTTGGTCTCCACCGTGCCGGTGTCTTGAGCTGCGGGCAGGCCGGCGGGATAGAGCAGCAGCCAGATCGCGAGCCACCGATAATACTTCATATGACCTCCCTCGCGGCGTTGTTTTCGCCGCAAGAAGCCTGGCGGATTCAAGTTAGCCAAGGCCGATGGAACAAGTCAATGGGAAGTTTTTTGACAACGGCATGTTTTCTTGACCCTGTGACGCAGGCTAAGATATGCTCAAAATTAAGAAACTCCCACAAAAGTGAAAATCCAAATTCTTTCAGATGAGATGGCGAGCCGTATCGCGGCGGGGGAGGTGGTGGAACGTCCGGCTTCGGTGGTGAAGGAGCTGCTGGAAAACTCTATAGACGCGAGCGCAACGGAGATCTCGGTCTGGATCGAAAAGAGCGGCGTGTCATTGATTCGCGTGAGCGACAACGGCGAAGGGATGGCGCCCGAAGACCTGGCGCTCGCCGTGGAACGACATTCTACGAGCAAACTTCGCAGCGAAGAAGATCTGTTGCGCATTGCGACGCTTGGCTTTCGCGGCGAAGCCTTGCCGAGCATCGGCTCGGTAGCGAAACTTGAAATCGTCTCGCGCCCGGCGACCGCGACGACCGGCCAACGGCTTCGGGTCAACGGCGGGCGCAAAGAGGCAGCGCGCGCCAGCGCGGCGGCGGTGGGAACGACGGTTGAGATCAGAGATATTTTTTTCAACACCCCGGCGCGCCGAAAGTTTCTTAAAGCTCCCGCTACGGAACTGAGCCATATCTGCGACGCGGTCAATCGCATGGCATTGGTTTTCCCGGCGATTCACTTTCGCCTGCAGCATGACGGACGGAACATCGCGGACTACGTCTCAGTGCGGGACGCCAAGGACCGGTTGGGCCAGGTGCTGGGTCCCGATTTGGCTAAGAACCTTGCGCCGTTTTCCTGGTTTCATGGTGAAATCGGCGTCAGCGGTTACTCAAGCTCCGCGCCGGTTTCCTATCCCAATGCCCGCTATCTTTTTACCTTCGTCAACCGCCGTTACGTGCGCGATAAGGTGCTCACCCACGCTGTGATGCAGGGCTACGATACTTTGCTGATGAAGGGGCAATATCCCGTCGTGGTTCTTTTTCTCGAGATTCCTTACAGCGAGGTCGACGTCAACGTTCATCCGGCAAAATTTGAAGTGCGCTTCCGCCGCCAGAACGAAATCCACGGCGCGGTGACGCAGGCGATCCGCGCGGCGTTGAAAGACCATGCCAAAGACCCGTTGGCGCGGGCGGCGCTCGCGGAGCACCGCGAGTTTTACCATGTTTTTGAATCGCCGCTGCCTTACGCGCGTTCATCGGCCGCGAATTTTCCATTGCTTCCCGCGCGGGAATTGTTTTCCGTGCCGGTCCAAGCGGCGTCTCAGCCGAATGGTTTTTTCTCTTCTATGACCGTGTTGGGCCAAATTCTCGGCTGCTATCTGGTCTGTGTGTCTGACAACGGGTTGTCGCTCATCGACCAGCATGCCGCCCATGAGCGGGTGGCTTTCGAAAAGCTCCGCCGCCAATTATCCGGCGGCGCCGTGGCGACACAAAGCCTCTTGATTCCACAGACGTTGGAATTGTCGGCGGGCGAATCGGTTTTGCTGGAGCGCAAGCTGCCGGTGCTGGAGCGGTTCGGATTCATGTTGGAGCCTTTCGGCCCAAATTGCTTCGCGATCACGGCGGCGCCGGCGCTGTTGCCCGAAGGAGACTACGTCCAAACTGTGCGCCAGATGATCGCCGAGTTGGCGGAAGTCGACGAGTCGGAGAAATTGCGACAGCACTTGGAAGATCGGCTCGCCACCATCGCCTGCCACAGCGTAATTCGCGCCAATCGAAAACTGGAGCCGGATGAGATGCGCGCCTTGCTTACCGATCTGGACCAGACCGATCACGCCACGCAATGTCCCCATGGGCGACCGGTGCTGATCGAGTTTAGCCGCGCGGATTTGGACCGGCTGTTCAAGCGGGTGGTATAGGCTTCGCCGTTCAAAGTTCAACGTTCAATGTTCAATGTTCAACGTGGCGGAGCCGAGATTCCGAGAATCAACCTTGAACTTTGAACCTTG
>DASWHT010000278.1:0-4307 GCA_036398075.1 Binatia bacterium
ACTAGATAATTGGCGCCGGACTCGGCGAGCTGCGCTTGCAGGAACTCGCGCGCGGTTTCAGGATCGCCGGCAATGGCCTGGCGGATTCCCATCATTTTGTCGAACTCGGCGGGCCGCGGGTGAGCGGGCTTGCCCCCGCGCAGGGAGAACAAGAAATAAAAACTACGATGCCAAACCGGATAGGCGCGCCGGGCGGCGGCGAGCGCTTGTCGACCATCATCGGCGATGACAATGAAACGGCTTAATCCCAGTTTTGGCAGTGGCGCATCGCCGCGGGTTGCCCGCCAGACCTCGCGGAATTTGTCATTGTATTTGCGCGTGTCAGCCGCGGAATCGAGGCTGACCATGTTGAGGCCCTGAAGGGCCGCGCGCTCGGCGGCTTCGACGGAGTGCACGCCGTACCACATCGGCGGGTACGGTTTCTGCAAGGGTTCCAACTCCATCGGAATATCTTTGAATGAAAAGAAGTTGCCCTCGAAGTTGAGTTTCTTTTGCGTCAGCCCTTGCAAGATCAGCTCGCGCGCCTCGGTGTAGACGGCCTGCGCCTTGGCCGGATCTTGGCCGTAAAACGAGACCTCCACCGGCGAGGAGCCGCGCCCGAAGCCGATTTCAAGCCGGCCGCCGCTCAATTGATCGAGCATGCATATCTCCTCGATCAAACGAAGCGGGTGATGGAGCGGCAAGGCATAGACCATCGGGCCAAAGCGGAGCCGGCGCGTGCGCTGGGCTACCGCTGAGAGAAATACGCTCGGCGACGGCGCCATGCCGATGGGTGTGCAGTGGTGTTCGGCGACGTGATAGGCATAAAATCCCGCGGCCTCGTAGGCCTCGATAAGCTTGAGGCGCGCTTCATAATACTCATGAAGCGGTAAATCGTTGCGGTCGAGATGATCGAATACGCCGAATTCCATACAGCAATTAGCGAGCGGTGGCTCGCTGGAAGGCAAAACCGATACTCACCACGGAGTGCACCGCTCGCGCTTTCGTATGTTCCAAACGTTCCAATCGTTCAAGTCGTTCAATCCCCCTCCTTCATCCTTCCCCGCGTCGCGGGGGAGGAAAGAGGTGGGGGCCAATGCAAAATCTAAAATCCTGAAATTGGGCAGGAGCAATCGGGTCCGCCGACGGACGGATCAGCCTATTGACTGGCCTTACATTTGACAGCTCGTTGAAACCGAATTGAAGCACTACCTGAACCCTCGCCACGCGGCGTTCTTTGTGGTTAATTTTCTTTGCGAGTTAGCTTTTTGCGAAGCCTATATGAGTCCGGCGCCGTTTTACAAGCACTGATCTTAACAATGCGGAAAGTAGGCGTTGGAAACGTAGAAATACCGGGCACACTATGGTAGCGTTAATCGCGTTTCTCGTTCGTCCACGAGGCAATCGGCCGCAATGGAGAGGTGACCGAGCGGTTGAAGGTGCACGACTGGAAATCGTGTGTACCCCTAATAAGGGTACCGGGGGTTCGAATCCCCCCCTCTCCGCCAGTTGAATTGGAACGAGGATCGAGGATGGAAGATCGCGATCATCGATTCTCGATCTTCGATTCTCTGGAAATGCGAGGGGATGTCGATTGCTGATAGTTAGGTCCCGTGCAAGGCGGCACCGTGAACCCCGTCAGGTCCGGAAGGAAGCAGCGGTAACGGAAGCACCCCTGTGCCACGGGGAAACCTGGCTGTCAGCAATGGGCATCCCCGGGGAAGAAGAGGATCGAAGATGGAGAATCGATGATAGCGCGCTCCACTTCGCGATCTTCTATCCTCCACCTTCGATCTTCGGAATAATAACATGTCGTACTTAGTCGTCGCCAGAAAGTGGCGTCCTCAGACTTTTGAAGATATCGCGGGTCAAGCCCATATCACGCGCACGCTGCAGAACGCCATCCGGACCAACCGCATCGCCCACGCTTATCTCTTTACCGGCGTGCGCGGCGTCGGCAAGACCACCGCCGCCCGCATCCTCGCCAAAGCGCTCAACTGCGAAAAAGGGCCGGCGGCGACGCCCTGTAACCAGTGCAGCGTCTGCGCAGAGATCACCAGCGGCAACTGCTTCGATGTCTTGGAGATCGACGGCGCGTCGAACCGCGGCATCGATGAAGTGCGCCAGATCATCGAGAACGTCCGTTACCAGCCGGCCAAATGCCGATTTAAGATCTACATCATCGACGAGGTGCACCAGGTTACCAAGGACGCTTTCAACGCGCTTTTGAAGACCTTGGAAGAGCCGCCGCCGTCGGTGAAGTTCATTCTTGCCACCACCGAGCCGCACCGCCTGCCGGAAACGATTCTGTCGCGCTGCCAGCGTTACGATTTTCGACGCATCGCGCTGCGCGAGATCGTCGAGAGGCTCGGTGAGATCGCCAAGAGCGAAGGATTGGCGATCACCGAAGGCGCCCTGGTGCTTTTGGCGCGTGAAGCCGACGGCAGCATGCGCGACGCGCAATCCTTGCTGGAACAGGTTCTGGCTAGCGCCGGCCCGTCGTCACCCGTCGAGGAACGGTCGCTGCAAGAAATGCTCGGTCTCGCCGAACGGCGCGCGCTTTACGAACTTTCAGCCGCGGTGATCGAAGGTCATGCGGGGCGCTGTCTGGAATTGCTCGCCGCGCTGTTTGCCGAAGGGCGCGATCTTTCCCGTTTATCGCGCGATCTGGTCGAGCACTTTCGCAATCTCATGGTCGCCCGCCTGGGGGATCATGACCGCGGTTCCAACAGCGGCAACCCGCTGCTCGATCTGCCCGACCAGGAGATCGGCGATTTGACGGCGCAGGCCAAGGACCTCTCGGTGGAAACGCTGGTCGATTACTTCGACTTCATGGCCGCCGGCGACGACGAAGTGGCGCGTTCGCCCAATCCGCGGTTTGCGTTGGAAGCGGTCATGGTCAAGTTAGCGACGCTCCCCAAAACGCTGCCGGTAAACGAGCTGCTAGAACGCTTGGAAGGGTTGGAAAAAAAACTCGCCGGGCGGCCGGTACCCCCAACGGTGACGCCGAAGGAAGCGCCCGCGCCGGTCAGGGCGGCAGAGCACCGCGCCAATATCGCGCCTCCGGCCCTGCCGGGCGAAACCTCGCCGAGTACGAGCAGCCGGCAACCCGCGCTGGCCCAGCCGGTCGTTTCGGGTGACAAAGAAGAAATGTGGCGTCATTTTGTTGCAACGGTACGTAGGGAAAAGAGGTTTTTGGCGTCACATCTCGACGGCGCGAAAGTGCTGGATCTGGCTCCCGGACGCCTCTCGATCGGCGTAGGCGAACGTCTTGAACTCAGCTCTTTGCTGGACACGGAAAATTTCGCGTCCCTTAAGAACATAGCGAAACGGTTTTTCTCCGAAGATATCGCCATTGACGTGAAACTAATAGTAGAAAGTCCGGGGGACAAGGAACATGCGTCGGATAGCGCTGTGGTTTCCAGCGCCGCCGAGAAACTAAGCGACATGGCGAACGAGACACTCCGCATCTTTCCTGGTTCGTCGGTGCGTTCGGTGCGGCGCGAGGGCGGAGAACGGTAGCGGTCAGGTCGCGAGCAACGGCAGGGAGAATTCCATGGCACAGAGTTTCGGCGGCATGGGCGATTTGCTCAAGCAGGCTCAGGAAATGCAGGGGCGTATCGCCAAGATCCAGGAAGAGCTCGGGCAAAAGACCGTGGAAGGATCGGCGGGCGGCGGCATGGTGCAGGTCACCGTCAACGGCCAGTTCAATCTCACCGCCGTCAAGATCGAGCCATCGGTGATTAACCCAGAGGAAAAAGAAATGTTAGAGGACTTGATTCGCGCGGCGGTGAACGACGGCATGCGCAAAGCGCGTGACATGGTTTCAACCGAGATGAGCAAGATCACCGGCGGCTTCAAGATTCCCGGGCTTATGCCGTGATCCAGCCGTTGGCATCGCAAATTCCAGCACGGTGGCGCCGTGTCGGAAATCGAGCCAGAAGAAAGAAGAGGATTTACCACGAAGGACGTAGCGCGGCGCAGCCGCAACCACAGAAGACATTTAACCGTAAAGAACGCAAAGAAGAGGGGACTCACCACGAAGGCACGAAGGTCACGAAGTTTAAGAGAATAATATCTGAACCCTTCGTGTGCTTCGTGCCTTCGTGGTAAATCCTCTTTGGAGTTCTAGCCCAATATTGGTCGCAGCTTGGCCGCGCTAGGCACGTCGTGGTGAAAATTTGTTTCGTCGAGCGCTGAATTCTTGATCATGGGCCGTCGGGAAATTTTGCCGAGCGGCAAAAATATTCAACTACGGTAATCCAGAATGAGATCTGAAATCTGCCATTCCGGGCCAAGCGAGGACGCGCCGTGACGACTTACCCCGG
>DASWHT010000279.1:0-2406 GCA_036398075.1 Binatia bacterium
GGGATAACTGCCCAGCGCTTGCAAGGCGAACATGGTATCGGCCAATGCCGAACCCCGCGCCAATTCTTCCCGCAGAATGCAAAGATTGCGCGCCTCGACATGCGCATGCTTGCCGCCAAACTCGCCGGGAACAGAAAACCGTAGGAACTCTTCCTTGCCGAGTTGTTGCACTAACTGACGAGCTGTTTTTTCAACGTCGCCCGGTGCTCCGGTTGTCAATAGCTGTGCATCCACCCAGGCGCGCGCCCGGGAGCGCAGGGAGGAATGATCTTTGTCGAAAAAGGGCAGCATGGCACGCACCATTATTGAAAATTTTGCGATTTAGACCTGCGATGTAATGCCAGAGAATCAAACCATGACCGCGCCGCCATCGATGTTGATCCCTTGTCCGGTGATACCGGCGCTTTTTTCACCGGCCAGGAGCAACGCTAACGAGGCCACTTCTTCCGGCTCGATCAAGCGGTTTTGTGGCGCGGTGGCGGCAAAGAGCGCGAGAATATCTTCGACCTTTTTGCCGGTTCGTCCGGCCATGCGCCGGGCGTTATCGCGGGTCAGCTCGTCGTTCAGGTAGCCTGGGCAGATGGCGTTGACGGTGACGCCGCGGCGCGCCGTTTCCAGCGCCAAGGACCGCGTAAGTCCCAGCACGCCATGCTTCGAGGCGGTGTAGGCGGTCACATAGGGGTATCCGACCTTGGCAGTGGTCGAGGCGATATTGATGATGCGGCCCCAGCCCGATTGCATCATGCCGGCGAGAAAAACCTTGCAACAATTATAAGCGCCGGTGAGATTGGTTTTAAGGATTTCCTCCCACAAACTGTCGGGCATTTCCAAGAAGCTGGCGGCACGCGCAATGCCGGCATTGTTGATCAGCACCTGCACCGTGCCCAACTCCCGGCCAATCTCGCGGGCAAGGCTTTCCACTTCATTTTTCCTCGTGACGTCGCAGAGGAAATAATGAATTTCCCCTCCATGCCGGCTGATCTCTTCGGCGGTAGTTTGCAGTGTTTTCTGGTTTCGTCCACTGATGACAACGCCGTATCCGGCGCGCGCGAAGGCCCGCGCCATCGCGCGGCCCAGGCCGCCGCCGCCACCGGTCACGAGAACTAAGTGTTTCTCGCCGTCGGCCACCTCCGCACCATAACATATCACTCCGGCAAAATCGTCTTCGGTTCAGCTTTCGTTTGCGCCTATCTTGCTCGCGACCCGAGTTTCGGATAAAGGGGTGTGCAGCAAATCGTCGCGGAGGGCAACACCGATGTTAAAGACGATGACAATCCTATCGCTGCTGGGCTTCCTGATGTTGGGAGTGCCGGCACAATCCAATGATCTCCTAAGTAAAGCTCCCGGAACGATCTGGCGCGACGCGCCGGCCACCGAGACCGATAGCGAGCTCGACCGATTGAATCGCGCCTTCACTCAACTCGCCAACGGCGTGCGTCCGGCCATCGTTCAGATTCGTGTCACCAGGTTTGAAAACGACAAGGCGCCCACCGATGGGGCGAGGACACAAAGCCGCGGGTCCGGTTTTATCATCGACCCGGAAGGATATGTTCTCACGGCCCAGCATGTGATCGACAAAGCCCAAGAGGTCGAACTTCGGCTCGCGGACGGCGAACGTCTCCCCGCGCGCGTCATCGCGACGAACGCCCATGCCGATATGGCGATACTGAAGATCTCGGCGGGTCGCCCGCTGCCGGTCGTATTTCTAGGCGACTCGAACAGCAACCGCGTTGGCAATCTGGCGATCGTTTTCGGTTATCCCTTCGGGCGCGAAAGCTCGATGAATCTGGGCGTCATCGGCCGACCTGGCCGGAGCTTTCCCGATTCGGCGAGCTATGAATTCATCCAAACCGATGCGGGTGCCTACGCCGGCGGCAGCGGCGGCCCGTTGTTGAACAGCAAGGGGCATGTTATCGGCATGATCACCATGGCTTCGGAACGTGGCAACTTGGGTTTCGCCACGCCGATCAACGTGATCAAACGACTCATCCCGCGGCTGCTGAGCGGCGATAAACTGACCTGGGGCTGGTTGGGCGTGCAGACCACCGAGGTATCCGTAGAGGATGCTAAAACTTTGGGCCTGTCGCCGGTGAAGGGTGTTTTGGTACATTCGGTGCTGCGCGGCCAACCGGCGGAACGGGGAGGCCTGCTGAAAAAAGATATCATCTTGACCGTCAACGATGCCCAAGTCGATAGCCCGCGTGACGTGAGCCGTATGATCGGCGGATTGGAAGCGGGACGCACCGTCAAACTGACGATTCTGCGAGACGGTAAGACCCTGCAACTCTCTGTACCCCTGGGGAGCAAGCCGGAGTCCACCAAGGCGCGGGAGAGCTAGCGCTCACGCGGTTCAACGTTCAATGATCTGGATTCAAAAGTTTCGAGTTCAGATCCGTTACGTTGAAC
>DASWHT010000280.1:0-5331 GCA_036398075.1 Binatia bacterium
CCCGCTTCCACGACCACGGTATCTCCTTTGCGCAGTGCCGAGGCCGGAACCGTCTCCTCGCGATGGCCGTTGACCAACCGTCGCGCGATGGTTTCCTGGCGCATCCTGCGCAAAGTCGCGGCTTGTGCCTTGCCTCGGCCCTCAGCGACGGCTTCGGCGAAGTTGGCAAAGACCACGGTAAACCATAACCAGAAACTGACATTGAACGTGAACCAAAGCGGTTGAGATTCCGGCGTGGGCGCGGTCAGGTCGCGCAGAAGGATCAAAGTGGTGAGCACGCTGCCGATCTCGACCACAAACATGACCGGATTCTTGATCACGTGCTGCGGCACCAATTTGCGGAAGCTCTCCCAAACCGCCGGCCGGACAATTTCTGGGTCGAAAAGTGATCGTTCCTTCAAGCGAGTATCTGCCATTTTAGTAAACCTTTCCTGATCGCGCTAAGAAATGCTCGACGATGGGACCAAGCGCGAGCGCGGGGAAAAACGTCAGGGCGCCAACGATCAGAACCACACCGAGCAATAACACGACGAAGAGAGTTCCGTTTGTCGGGAAGGTGCCCAGGCTTTGAGCGACAGCTTTTTTCCCAACTAACGAACCTGCGATCGCCAGAGCAGGCACGATCATCAAAAAACGCCCCACGAGCATCGCCAAGCCGAGCGACACGTTGTACCAAGGCGTGTTTGCATTCAAGCCGGCAAAAGCCGACCCGTTGTTTCCGGTAGCGCTAGTGTATGCGTAGAGAATTTCGCTGAGACCATGAGGGCCGGCGTTGTTCAACGACGACATGCCATAAGGCGTCACGGCCGACCACCCGGAGAAAACGAGAATCACGAAGGGGAAAATGAGAATATAAAGCATCGCCAATTTCATTTCCCGCGATTCGATCTTCTTGCCCAGGTATTCGGGAGTCCGGCCGACCATCAAGCCGGCAATGAAAACCGACAACAAGACCATCACCAGCATGCCGTAAAGCCCGGCGCCCACGCCGCCGAAAATGACCTCGCCGAGTTGGATATTAACCAGCGGAACAAGACCTCCCAAAGGCGTGAAGCTATCGTGCATGGAATTAACGGCGCCGCAGGACGCATCCGTCGTGACCGTGGCGAAGAGCGCCGAATTGGCAACGCCGAAGCGGACTTCCTTGCCTTCCATGTTCCCTAGCGCTTGAGTGACCGGAAGGTTCTGCATCACGGGATTACCGGCGGCTTCAAAGCGATACGCCGTCGCAACGCCCACGAAGAACAACAGCGCCATGGCAGCGAAGATCGCCCAGCCTTGCTTCTGGTCGCGCGCCATTCGCCCAAAGGTGTAGGTGAGCGCCGCCGGGATCGAAAATATCAATACCATCTCAATGAAGTTGGTAAGCGGTGTCGGACTCTCAAAAGGATGGGCGCTGTTGGCGTTGAAAAATCCACCGCCGTTGGTGCCGAACTCTTTGATGGCCTCTTGCGAAGCCACCGGCCCCATGGCGAGCGTCTGTTTCACGCCTTCCAGCGTCGTCACTTCCACGTAAGAGGCAAAATTCTGAATCACGCCTTGAGAAACAAGTAATAGGGTTACGGGAATGCAAATCGGCAGCAGCACGTAAAGGGTGCAGCGGATAAGATCGACCCAAAAATTGCCGATCGTCTTTGCAGCATTTGGTTGCAGACGGTATGTGATGCCCCGCGCTAAAGCGATGGCAATAGCAATTCCGACGGCCGCTGAGATAAAATTGTGCCACGCGAGTCCCGCCATCTGCGTCAGATAGCTCATCGTCGCTTCGCCTGTGTACGCCTGCCAGTTGGTATTCGTCGTAAAGCTCGCCGCGGTGTTGAATGCGAGCTCCGCCGGCACCGGCCCGAGGTTCTGCGGGTTTAGCGGCAAGACATGCTGCAGCCGTTCGATGGCATACGTCACCAGCAGCGTAATAGCGCTAAAGACCAGCATGCCGATCGTATACTCAATCCAGGTCTGCGATGCGCGCGAATCGACTCCGCATAGGCGACGTAACAGCCGCTCGATTGGACCGAAAAACTTCGGCAGGGGTTGGCGCTCACCCTCGAATACGCGGAACATATAACTGCCCATCGGCTTGGTCACAGCCAAAATGACCCCGGCGTAAAGCAAAATCTGAATCCATCCATTTGTAGTCATGACTTTTCCTGCTTTCGCGATTCTGCAAAACAACTCAGCCACTTTGGCGAAGCTGCGAATCTCATGATCCTTGCGCCGTTTGAATCCCTAGAACTTCTCCGGCCAAAGGACGGCATAAACCAAGTACAGTAAGACTACGACCGAGACGAATAAGCCAAAAAGGTATTCCAATCCCATAATAACCTCTTACAGACGATCGCAGCCGCGGACATAGATCCACGAGATTATAAAAAACACCACGGTGATGAGGATGAGTATAACGTCCGCCATCTGAGCGCTCCTAAAATTAGAGTCATGCGTCAAACTACTACCGCAAGCGCAGTGCCAGCCCTTGCGCTGGGAAATCATTGCGCTTTAGACCGAACAACCGAGAACCGCCTTGTAATTTGCAAGGCGCGTCGTTTCGCTGATTGCAAAATGCAAAAACTAATCAAAGCCTCGCCCTAATCAATTGCAGCAATTGCTGCGGTGCCGAAACGCGGGGAGGCCTTCGTCATGACTGCTAAGAAGTGCGAGCCACGGTCACTCCCGCTTGACACCTCCGGTCGAATAACAGTATGTAGGGCTATCTGCTCGTTGGGTGTTTGGCCTTGGTCTTGTTGCCTGCAAGCACACGCCTGCTAAGACTCTGTCTTCCCAGCAATCGTCTGCTCCATTCGGCACGCTTTACGGTTAACAACAATAACTTGAGAGGCCCTGTTCTAGACTTCTCAAAACCAATTCCTGTTAAAAGGAAAATCAGGAGGTTTATTATAATGAAGCGTAAATTTGTAGCGGTCGTTTCTTTGTTCCTCCTAACGTTGGCGATGCCTGCTCTTGCGCAGGAGGAAAAACTCGGCAAGGTCAACTTTTCGAATTCTTGCGATGCCAAAGTTCAGGCGCAGTTCGAGCGCGGTGTGGCTATGCTGCATTCGTTCTGGTATAGCGCCGCCGAAAAGACGTTCCGTGAGGTATTGACGCAGGACCCCTCGTGCGCCATCGCCACCTGGGGCATTGCGGCGATCCTCATGTCCAACCCTCTCGCCGGAGCCGGCTCTTCGCCCAAAGGCGCGGCGCAAGCGCAGGCGGCCATCGAGCAAGGGCGGAAAATCGGCGCCAAGACCCAGCGCGAGCGCGACTATATCGAGGCGGTGGCGAGCTACTACGAGAACTGGGCGAAACGCTTCGAGCCTGATCGGCAACGGTCACGCGCCAAGGCATTTGAAGCCCTTGCCGCCCGTTATCCGGATGACGACGAGGCGCAAATCTTCTACGCGCTTTATCTCGCTGGCATCCAGTCGCAGGCCGAGCAGACCTACGCAACCTATCTCAAGGCAGCTGCGATTTTGGGAAAGCAATTCACCAAGTACCCCGACCACCCAGGCGTGGCCCATTACCTGATCCACAGCTACGACGCTCCGCCCATCGCGCAACAAGGTCTGCCGGCCGCGCGCCGCTACGCAAGCATCGCACCTGCGGCGCCGCATGCCCTGCATATGCCGTCCCATATCTTCACGCGGGTTGGCGCATGGGAGGACTCGGCCGCTACCAACAAGCGCTCGGCAGAAGTGGCCAAGAAGGGTAATGATCTGGACGAGCAAATGCACGCAATGGATTACATGGTTTATGGCTATCTCCAGCTCGCGCGTGACACCGACGCGCGGCTCGTTTTAGAGGAAGCCACAGGGGTATCGGGCTTCAACCGTAACGCTGGCCACTACGCGTTTGCCGCGATCCCTGCGCGCTATGCCATCGAGCGCGGCGACTGGAGTGGGGCCATGAAGCTTCAGCCGATCGCAAATAACTTTCATTACACGGAGGCCTTGACCCGTTTTGCCCGCGCCCTCGGCGCCGCCCGGAGCGGAGACCCGGCAGCGGCGGAAAAGGAAATGGAACAGCTCGCCCGGCTGCGCGACGCATTGAAAGCGGCCAAAAACGCATACTGGGCGACTGAAGTCGAGATAGGCCGGCTCGCCGCCGGTGCGTGGACCGCGCTCGCATCTGGCAAAAAAGAGGAGGCCCTCAAACTGATGCGCAGCGCGGCGGATATGGAAGACAAAAACGAGAAACATATCGTCACTCCGGGTCGCATCGTTCCGGCGCGTGAACTTTTGGGTGAAATGCTGCTCGAACTTAAGCGTCCCGCCGAGGCGCTCAAAGAATTCGAGGCCTCACAAACGCGCGAACCGAACCGCTTCCACGGATTTGCCGGCGCCGCCCAGGCCGCCGCGCAAAGCGGAGACGCAAGCAAGGCAAAGCTTCATTATTCCAGACTTATGGAAATGGCAGGCAAAGGCGACGCGCGACCGGAGATCGCGCGCGCCAAGGCGCTTTTGGCGCAGCGCTGAGTTTCGGGCTTCAATTATGCACGCCCGCTTGCACTTGAAACAAGCGATCTGGTGGCGGCGAGCGATTAGGTTAATGCTTGCCGCCACCATCGCGGCGGGTCCGGTATCGCTGTGTCGCGCGGATCCTCAGGACACTGATCCCGCGGCGTCATCCTTGGATGCTGATTACGCGGCCGGCAGGAAAGCGCTTGATTCGAAAAATTGGAACGGCGCGATCAAGTCGCTGTCCCTGGCCGCGGGGCGCAATCCGGGAAATGCCGACATCCAGAACTACCTGGGCTTTGCCTATCGCAAAAGCGGCAAGCTCGACCTCGCCTTCAAGCACTACAGGCAGGCTCTTTCGCTCGACCCAAGACACCGCGGCGCGCATGAATACATCGGCGAAGCCTATCTCATGAAAGGCGACCTGAAGAGCGCCGAGAAGCACCTCAAAGCACTGCGCGAGATCTGTTCGCTGACGTGCGAAGAACTCACCGATCTGGAGCGCGCCATCGCAAACCATGCCAGGAAATCGCCCGTGAAGGGTTCACGCTGACCGGTTTAATTTTTAGAATTTCTAATTGAAAGCATCCCGGCGTTCGGCGATTCCGCGGATTTCTTCGAGAACAGTTACGAGGTCTTCGACGCTTTCCTAAACATGCGGATCAGGGAGTCCGGTCGTCACGATTTTTCATCTCCGCCATAATATATCGACCTTGGCTTTAATGGGTTCTCTTGTTTATTCACTTATTCAAGCCGAACCCTATTCTTATTCAAAAACGTCTTCTGACTTTGGTTTCCGCGCACGATAACGTGATACAGAACTCCGGGAACCAACAGTCATGGACGCCTCGCCTTGCAGGCCCGTCTCGCAGAACTGATCAGA
>DASWHT010000281.1:0-3468 GCA_036398075.1 Binatia bacterium
TCGGGCGTGAAATTCTGCCGCTTGCGGAAATTGAGCGGCCGGACCTCGAAATCGGCGCCCGCCTCGGTCAGCGTGACATAGGGAGCGAGTGCGCAGGTGTTGGGGGCGTAGTAAAGGGCGAT
Organism: Binatia bacterium; assembly: GCA_036398075.1. Classification (GTDB taxonomy): domain Bacteria; phylum Desulfobacterota; class Binatia; order UBA9968; family UBA9968; genus DATACQ01. The sequence continues at coordinate 123 of DASWHT010000281.1, forward strand.
TTCCATTGACGTCTCCTTATTAGTTCAATTGACCCATCGCGAATCTAGTACCAGCGAGCGGTAAGTGCAATCGATTCCAAGAGCAGGAACGAAGCGCATTCGTGGATATAAACCTAAGAATCCCAAAGGGTCGAGTAGAGAACAGGCTCACGCCTTGGCCCTTCGAATTTCACTGACATAGTAAAGGCCGAGGTCCGCCTCCCCTTTGGCGATCAATCCTTGGCCATCCGCGTGCGGCAACAGCTTTCCTTTCACCTCGTCAGCAACGGTAATCGAGGGGTCAAATCTTTTATTTCTTATAGCGAGAACCCAGATTTGCTAGGCTGGGTCGATTCCGTCCACTTCCCGCCGACAGCCATTTTGCAACCATTCCTACTGCCCTTACCTGTAAACCTGTAAACCTCCGAGGCACTCCCGGCGTCAAATGGCTTGAATCCGCCACAGTCCAGCGAAATGCGGCAGCTAAGTCGCGAAAGGATTCTAATGATGTTCGACATTCTCATGAAAAGACGTGCATTTCTCCTCGTTCTGCTGGCTTTTTTCTCCACTCTTTCAAACTTTTCGGTTCACGCACAATCGCGAGCACAACGTAGCTCCATAGCCGCAGCCCTGGACAGTCCTCCGCTAGGCAAGTCCGCTACCGAGAAACAGATCCTTGCCGTACTCGACGACCTGGATCGCAATCAACGATTGCGAAATTTGACCGTGCCAGCGGAAGATGCCAGGCTTTTGCGCCTGCTGACTGAATCGATTAACGCCAAGGCCGAGCTTGCGGCGCGTAGACGGCACGCTTGCCTCGTAGTAGATTGGCGCAACTTTCATGAACATTCGGCGCACGCGGATCGTCACGGGCCTGGTGCTCTTCACCTATCTCACCACCCATCTGCTCAATCATTCCCTCGGATTGATATCGCTCGATGCCATGGAAGCCGGCCGTGAATGGTTTTTGGCTCTGTGGCGAAATCCGCTGAGCACCGCGCTTCTATACGGCTCACTGCTGACCCATTTCATTTTGGCGCTCTACGCGCTTTATCAACGGCGGCACCTGCGCATACCGTTTTGGGAGGCGCTCCAGCTCGCACTTGGTTTGTGCATACCGCTGCTACTGGCGACTCATTTCGCCGGCACCCGCATGGCTTACGAATGGTATGGCATCGAAGACTTGTACGCCAAGACCGTGTTGACGCTATGGCGCCAGAATCCGATCATCGGCCTGCGCCAAGCGTCGTTGATCTTGATCGCGTGGACGCATGGATGCATCGGCCTGTACTTTTGGCTCAGGCTGCGGCCATGGTATCCGCGCTACGCCGCGGCGCTCTATGCGCTCGCATTGCTGATGCCCGTCTTCGCGCTCCTCGGCTTCGTCCAGGCCGGGCGCGAGGTCGACTTTCTCATCGCGCGCAATCCCGACTGGATCGAGCAGCTCTATGACCGGACCAAAGTCTTACGTCCGGGCCAGGGCGAAGACCTGGTCAGTCTTCGCGATGGTATCATCTATGGATTCTGGGCTTGTCTTGGCGCCGTGTTGGCGGCGCGCGCGGCGCGCCACGCCTTCGAGCGGCGACGCAGGATTCGAATCGCCTATCCGGACGGGCGCCAGGTGCAAGTGCCTCGCGGTTTTTCGGTGCTCGAAGCGAGCCGCTTCGCCGGTATCCCGCACGCATCGGTTTGCGGCGGTCGCGGCCGCTGCTCGACCTGCCGGGTGCGCGTGGCGGCCCCGCTGTCAGCGTTGCCGCCGCCGAGCGCCGCGGAACAAAGAGTCTTGGAGCGGGTCGGCGCGCCGCCCAATGTGCGGCTGGCTTGCCAGCTTCGCCCAACCGCGGATCTGTCGGTCATCCCGTTGTTGCCCGCAGATGCAGCGGCGAGCGATGGTTACGCGCAACCGGCTTATCTTGCCGGCCAGGAGCGCGCCATTGCCGTGTTGTTCGCAGACTTGCGGACCTTCACCGGGATCGCGGAACGAAAACTGCCCTACGACCTGGTGTTTCTCTTGAACAGCTACTTTGACGCAGTGGGTAACGCGATCACAAGCGCCGGTGGCATCGTCGACAAATTTATCGGCGATGGGGTCATGGCGCTGTTCGGAGTCGAGACCACCCCTGAAACAGCTTGCCGGCAAGCCTTAGCCGCGGCCCATGTCATGGTCAGAGAAGTGGAAGTTCTCAGCCAAAAGCTCGCGGTGGAATTACCTGTACCACTGAAAATCGGTATCGGGATTCATAGCGGCCCGGCGATTGTAGGGCGGATGGGCTTTGGCTCTAACGTCCACCTAACCGCCATCGGCGATAGCGTCAATGTCGCCAGCCGCCTGCAAGATTTGACCAAGGAATATGGTTGCCAGCTGGTGATCTCGGAGCAGGTGGCAATGAACGCCGGTCTCGATCCGTCGATCTTGCCGCGCCATGAGCTCACCGTCAGAAACCGGCTGGAGCCGCTCGCTATCTTCGTGGTCGACGAAATTGAATCAATAGTGAAAGAGTTGAGCGCCATGGATAAAAGATGAGGGTTGAAGAAGGAGGATGAAGGTTTAGAGTCGAGGATGGAGGATAGAAGATCGAGGATTGCAGGATCGGAATAAGACCACGGCAGGTGGCGCTTGAGCTGGCGGATCTTAAGCGCTAAGAGTGCGGCTGTCGACAAACGAACTTTGGGGCAAATAGGTTCAGTTCAACGTTCAACGTTCAACGTAGCGGAGCCGAATCCGAAACTTTGAACATTGAACCTTGAACTTTGAACAGGCGTCAGCCGCGGTTTCCGTGATTCAAGACGTTCAAGCAGTGCGGAAAGAAAAGGAGAGATAAGATATGAAACGCAGCAGTGAGCGAATTCTCGTGACCCATGCTGGCAGTCTGGCGCGGCCGCAGGAGCTGATGGAAATGCTCGTGGCGAGAAACGAGGGTAATCCCTACAATTCGGACGCGCTCGCCAAACGGACAAGGGAAGCCGTGAACGAGGTCGTGCAAAAGCAGATCGAGTGCGGCGTCGATATCGTCAACGACGGCGAGTTGGGGAAATCGAATTTCTCCCGCTACACGCGCGAACGGTTGGGCGGGTTCGTCGAGCGCCCGGCCGATCCTAACTTCAAACCGACGTCGATTTTCGGCCGCGACATGGTTGAGTTCACGGAGTATTTCAATCGCGGCGGACGAACTTCCATCGGCCATCACGCGCGGGTCTTTTACTGCGTGGAGCCGCTCAAATATGTCGGCCAAGACGAAGTCAAATCAGACATCGAGAATCTAAAAGCCGCGCTCCAGGGGAAAAAAATCGAAGAGGCGTTCCTGCCCGCCGTGGCGCCCGGCACCATGGAGCACTGGATGAAAAACGAGTACTATCCGAGCGACGA
>DASWHT010000282.1:0-4629 GCA_036398075.1 Binatia bacterium
CAATATTAGGAATTTTCCCTTTATGCCGAACCGGGTCGAAGCATATTTAGGGTTTCTCATCGGAATTAAACCTTGAACTTTTGAACCTTGAACGTTAAACGGAAAAACTTACTAGGTAAGTTTTTTTCCGCCGGACTCCCAGCGGGTCAGGCCGCGCCCTTGTTCTTTGCGGCTCGCGATGATGCGGCGCCACTTTTCCTCGTCCGGGAGCAATTCGTTATTCTGATTCGCCGCGGGCGCCGTGATCTGCAGACGGTTATTATCAGGATCGAATAGGTAGATGCTGCGTTCGCCTTCCGGCCGCAGGCCTTCGTCCGCCCGTTTATCGCCTTGAGTTTTCCCACCGTAACGCTCCACCAACGCGACCATCGAGTCGAAATCTTCATGGGTTACATCCATCGCCATATGGCAGCCGCGCCCATGTCTGCGGCTGCGCTCGGAGAGCTCCGCGACCTCCATAAGGCCGATCATCTGGCCATTTTGCACCGGAATAAAAACTTCATTGCCGCAGCGCATCGGCACGCCGGCGCCCAGAGCTTCGGTATAAAACGTAATCGCTTTGTTCAGGTCGCGGGTTTCAAACAGCGTATGGCTGATGCATTCTTCGAGCGGCGCATTGCGCCGAACGCAAAACTCAAGATGATTTCCGTCAGGGTCATCGAAATAGATGGAATGCGCGAACGGTGTATCTTCCCTATGCTCGATGGGGCCGCGAAAAAGATGGTTTGCCGCTTGCAGCTTATCGCGCACCTGGGCCAATCGCTCATGGGACAAGCATACGCCGATTCGCGGCCCGCTGCTCGTCGAACTCCCAGCCTGCACTCCGGGTAAGTGCAGCCCGATAATATTTTCACCGGCGAGCACGTAGGTTTGCCGCGGACTGCCGTCGGCATTGCGCCGCGTGGTTTTGTACTTCAACCCGAGCACGTCAACGTAAAAGTCTTGATTGCATTGCAGATCACGGACGGGAATCGCGATGTGGTCAATGGTTTGAACGCCGTTTCTGACTTCTGCCACCATGTTGTGCCCTCCAGTGAAAATATGGTCTTGCCTAAACCTAGGGAAAACCGCCTCATCCGTCAACACGGCGCAAACAGGGGTTCAAAACGTTTGGAACTCTTTGAACGATTTGTTCGGCTGCTGAGGTAGAGGCCCCTTGCCCCCCGTTCGATCTAGCTCAGCAACACACATCGAAAACAACGTTGACAGCACCAGCCCTGATTGTTAGCGTTCAGTGGCGTTCTCGTGCGGCGCAAACGAAATCTGACGAAACCCGGAGGAAATCGCGCCATGGCTGATGCTCAACCAGCGCCAGAAAATTTTGTTCGGCCCAAGGCCTTCTATAATCTCTGGCAGGAAAGCGAAGGCATTCCGATCTACAAGCTCTTTCATGTCGAGAACCTGATGCAAGTCGAGCTTGGCCACTGGGAACGCTTTAGCTGCAAGGGGGCGTTCGTTAACCTGGCGGACCCGCATATTACAACGGCGGCGATTCTCGAAGTTCCTCCCGGCGGCAAAACCAAACCCGCAAAGCATATTTTCGAGGCGCTGGTATACGGCGTGAGTGGGCGGGGAAAAACCATCGTCAGCGCCCCCGAATCTCCGGAAGTCGCGGTCGAATGGGGAGCTAACAGCTTGTTCTCGCCGCCGTTAAATACGGTATATTGCCATCACAATCCCGATTCGACCAAGCCGCTTCGCTTCCTGATGGTTTCCAACGCGCCTTTGGTGTTGAGTCTTTATCACAATGAACGGTTCGTGTTCGATAACCCAGCCGTTTTCGACGACCGCTTCCGCGGCCAGCCCGACTTTTTTGCCGATGCCGGGCGCCATCTCGGCGGCCGCGTCTGGCGCACGAACTTTGTTCCAGACGTAAGCCGGTTTGCCTTGATCGATTGGCTGCGCCGCGGCTCCGGCGCGAAGAGTTTTCATTTATCGATGGCCGAGAACACCATGGCCTGCCATCTTTCCGAGTTCGCCGTGGGTACCTACAAGAAGGGCCATCGCCACGGACCGGGCGCCCATGTGATCATTCTCGCCGGTGAGGGGTATTCCTTACTCTGGGAGGAAGGGAAAGAGCGCCTGCGCGTCGATTGGCGGCCCGGCAGCATGTTTTCTCCGCCGGAGTGGTGGTTCCACCAGCATTTCAACACCGGAGCGGAGCCGGCGCGCTATTTGGCGCTGCGCCGCGGCGGCAGCCCGGAGCATCCCTTGCGCCTCGGCATGACCGGCGGCAAGAAGGGTAACGAGGAAGCCGGCGCCGAGCAGATCGAGTATGAAGATGAAGATCCGGCAATTCGCGAAATGTACGTGCGGGAACTGGCGGCAAAGGGATTAGAACTGCGCATGCCGCCGATTGAATAAGGCGGAATTTGTTCAAAACGTTCCCGTCGTTCAAACCGTTCAAGTCGTTGAAAAGAGAATTGCGAAATCGAGTTTGCTCGAACGAGTACGAATCGGACATTTAACCGCAAAGGACGCAAAGGGCGCAAAGTAAAATTTTGAAATCCCAATTTTGCCATCTTCGTGTCCTTCGCGCCTCCGTGGTGACTCCCCTCTTCTCTCTATGCGTACTTTGCGTTCTCTGCGGTTCAATTCTTCTCTTTTCACTGTGCGGCGGCGCCGAGACCGAAACGCAGGCTGATGCGGCGAAAGGCCAGCGTCAGGAGCGTTATCACGCTGATCGTCACACACCCCAGGGCCGCTACCTCGGCGTAACGGCCCGATTCAAACAAGTCGTAGATCAACAACGGCACGAGCTCCGATCCGGCATGGCCCAAAAGGACCGGCAATGACAGCGCCTTAAACGTAATCGTCAGAGTCGAAACAAAGCTCACAAACAGGCCGGGAACGAGTAGAGGTAGAACCACGCGGCGAAAAGTCTTGAGAAATCCTGCGCCGCAAATTTCCGACGCCTCCTCCAGTTCTTTGCGAATCTGCGTCATCACCGCGCTGCAAATCCGAACCGAAGTCGGCAGGCGCTTGGTCAGGTAGGCGAGGATCAGAATCCACAGGGTGCCGTAAACGGGGATCGGCACGGTTAGATAGAACCATATCAAAGCCAGGCCCAGAACCATGCTGGGGTATGCGGTGGCGGAGAACGCCAGGCCGTCGAGCAAACGACGCCCGGGAATATGGGTGCGGATCACGATCCACGCAATGACCGCGGCGAAGAGCGTGACCAGGAACGCCGCCGATACGCCAACCAGCAAATTGTTGAAGAATGCCGACAGGATCAAATCATCGTTCATCAACCAGCGGTAGTTTTTGAACGACAGCAAGCCGACCAGGCTCCAAGAGGGTGGCGCGTACCAGGGCAAGAGAGAGGTCCACGCCAGCACCGAAAGGGGCAAATAGACTGTCAGCGTAATCAGTGCCAACGCGCCCAGCGCGGCGGGAAGGCGCCACTTGCCAAGCCGCGTAACGCTGGGCCGAAATCCCTTGCCCGTGATGACGGCGAATTTTTCCGACATGCGTGTGCTTTTGAAGTAGAGATACAGCCCGCCCAGCGCGACCAGAAGATAAATCATGGAGATGGTTGCCGCCAAATTGAAATCCGTCGGCGGCCGGCGCACCGTCAGAAGAATCTCCGTGGATAAAACATAGATCCCCGAGGGAATGCCCAGCAGGGCGGGAATTTCGAAATCCTCGATGCCGCGGATGAAGATCAGCAGGGAGACTCCGAGTGCCGCCGGCAGCATCAGGCGCAGGGTGATGGTGAAAAACGTTCTCAGATTTCCCGCGCCGGCGCTAACCGATGCTTCCTCTAGAGCCGGGTCCATGGAGCGAAGAGCCGCCGCCATGAAGAGAAACGGAGTGTAAAAATCATCGATCCCGGAAACGAAAATCATGCCCCACATGTTATAAGGATTAAAAGGCGGCTCGGCGAGACCAAAAAGGCTCATGAGCCAAACGTTGATCAGTCCTGCCCTGGGCGCCAGCAGGAGTATCCAGGAGATCGTGAATAAGACCCCCGGGATCATCATGGCGCCGAGCACCGAACCGTAAATCAACCCCTTGAGCGGTAGATCGGTGCGTTCGGTGAGCCACGCCATGACGGTGCCAAGGGTAAACGAAATCACACCGGCCCCCAGCGAGTAGGTAACGGCATTGCCAATGGCGCGATAGAGGGAGGGTTGGGAAAAGGCGCGGAAGTAATTTTCCAGCGTTACCGGAGTCCAGGTGCCGGGCAGCCCCTTTTGAAAACTGCCCAAAACCATCACCCCCAGCGGAATTACGGTGAGGTAAATGACGATCAAGATGATCGAAGCGATAAACAGCCGATCAGCTACGAAGAGCGCGCGAAGATTGCTCATGGCCAATGGGTCTACGGGTTCAACGTTCAAGGTTCAAAGTGGCGCCTTCGGCGTGGTTCAAGGTTCCGGGTTTAAAGTTTAACGACCCATCCCCACCTTGAACTTTGAACCTTGAACGGGCGAAGCCATTGAACCTTGAACCGCACACGCGCACCCGCAGTGTGCACGCCGATCAAAGAATTTCCGGAAAATTGAAAAGTCGTTTGCCCAACCGTCGCGCGCCATCTTTGGTGATAACCACCGTGTCGCCGCAGCGGATGGAATCGGGCGCGTCGCCCGGCATGGCGCCGGGCTTGAGCACGAAGACATTGCC
>DASWHT010000283.1:0-3192 GCA_036398075.1 Binatia bacterium
AAAAACGGGAAATCTTGGAGAGGTCCATTATTTCGAACATCCCTCTGGTAATGTTGCCGGAGTCAAGTTTTATACTATGACAGCAATCTGATGAAACCATCTCGATGTTTAAGAATCAGTCTTCTAGCCAAAGGCGGGAGCCCGCGTGAGCAGCAAGAACTTTTCGCCCTGATCAATCTTGGGCTCGTTCAGTCCTTGGTCAGTGGGTCGTTGAGCCCTACAGACGCGGTCAAACTTTTCTACCACGCTGAGAATTGCCTCTATGTTCGGAAACATTTCAGGCAAAAGGAAGCCAACACAATCATGAGTCACGGCGTCCAGCTTCCAGACCTTTTCGAGTCTTTGACGCCCGAGGAGGCGCAACGCGAGTTTTACCATGAACTCGAGATTATCCGGTCTCTCTGCTTGAAGCTCATAGAAAAGTCACGCGTGTCGAGTTCCACCGCTCGCGCGGTTGCATGAGGCTCTGACCGTAGAAAGAGATGACGCGCCGTGCGCCGAAACCTATCGCTTCCTGTGATTACGATGGAAATTGATTGATGGGTATCGCTTCGCTCAACCCATCCTACGGGAGCTCAATAGTTGCAACGTTCCCCTGAAGAAAGGACAGGCGATCGCATATTAACCTTCACCCTCCAGCGACCGCCACAGATACCATGACGCAATCGAACGATACGGCCGCCATGCTTCGGCGACGCGCAGGAGGCGCGTAGTCGATTTCCGACCGCGGCCGTAGAGTATGCGCGCGGCGCGTTGGAGTCCAGCGTCGCCGACGGCGAGCACGTCCAGCCGTTTGAGCCCGAAGAGCAAAAACATCTCAGCCGTCCAGCGGCCGATGCCGGGGGCTTCAATTAGGGCCGCGATCGCATCTTCATCACCGTCATTAACGATCGCTTCAAAGACCAAACGGCCATCAGAAATCCGCGCCGCCAACTCGCGAATATAACGCGCCTTGGCTTGCGAAAGTCCGGCGCCGCGCAATTTCTCTATCGGAACGGATAGTACCCTCTCCGTTTGGAACGGTACTCCAACTAATTCGCCGACACGCTGCTTGATCGTTGCCGCCGCCCTGGTGGAAAGCTGCTGGCTGATGATGGAGTTGGCCAACATATGAAACGGCTGAAACTCGCGCTCGGCAAGCGGGCAATGGCCGTGTTTCGCAATCAAGCGCCTCATGATCGGATCAGCCTTCGCCAAATGGCGTTCGGCTTTGCGAATTGCCTTTGCGACTGAAGAAGCATCAAGCGAACGGTTGGTGACCGGCATTGAGTAGGTGATTTCGTTGAGGATGGAAATTACGGCTCCCCGAAAAACCTGACTGCGTTATCGTAAAGGATCTTGCGTTTTTGAGTTTCAGTGATATCGCCGCGGCCAAGAATCTCTTTCGCCGCGTTGTGGCGCCCTTCGCCGTGCGGTAAGTCGGAAGAATATAAAATCTGATCTTCACCGAGCAATTCCATCTCCTGGGGCAACATTTTGTCATCGGCTTCGCCGGCGATGAAAATTCGGCCGGACTTGGCATATTCTTCAATCGATTGGCGCGGGACTTCGTCTTTGATCGGCATCTGGCTCCTATCGATCGGCAGATAGTGATCGAGACGCGCTACCATGTAGAGAATCCATTCAGCGCCGAATTCGAGGAAGCCGACTTTGAGATTGGGATAGCGGTCAAGCATGCCGTGGCCGACGATGGCCACGAACGCCATCTGGGCCGGCAGGCTCATGCCGATGCCGTGGGCGGAGAGTAGCCCGTTGCACACTTCCAAAAACGGCGGGTAACTCATGCCCATATGAACACACAGAGGCAAACCCGAGCGATGCAACTCGTCCCAAACCGGAGTGAAACTCGGATGGCAAAGCAAACGGTCTCCCGCGGTGCCGTAGACCACAGCGGCGGTGCTGCCGAGCAAGATCATCTCCTCGATGGCTTCGCAGCCCTGCTTGGAATCGCGCAACGGTAAGAGCCCCGCCCATTTGAGTCGCCTCGGCGCAAGGCGACACTGCCTGCCGATGTAGCGGTTGTAGGAGCGCATCAGCGCGGCTTCAAAGCCCGGGTCGCCGGTCATGCGCGCGTACAGAGTCGTCGGATAAAGCATCTGGTAATCGACGCCCATGGAGTCCATGCCCCTTAGGCGCGCCTGCGGGTCGGAAAGATCGAAACTGCTCAATGGAAAATCTTCACTGCTTGATTGCGCGCCGAATTCTTCCAGCACCCGCGCCGGCTCGTTGCCGGGCTGGCTTCCCGGACCTAGAGCATGGGGAATAAGCTGCCCTTCAACCAACCAGCCATTGGTCCAGCGTCCCATGTCCGCGGCGTCGTGAACGCGCGTTGGCCGAGGACGCCGCGCCAGATATTCTTTGGGCAGCGTCTCCCACATGCGCGGGCTCATCATGGCGTGGGCATCAGCATCGAAGAGTTTGTAACCCTGAAGCATTGGTCCGGTCCTGTTGGTTCAAAGTTCAAGGTTCAATGTTCAACGTTTTCGGATCTTCATTGAACCGCATGAGCAAAATCCCCAACTTTGAACCTTGAACGTTGAACTTTGAACGGCACACGAAGCGTGTCGCTCCGCTCGACCCATCCTACCTCGTTAGCGTAACACCTCCCGCTCCGTGAGTTCTTGAATTTGCCCTTTCGACAAACCCAGTAGTTCGCCAAATACCGCTTCGTTATCGTTGCCGGCTTGATGCGCGGCGCCACCCGGTGAAAATCGACGCTCGGTCAAGCGGACCGACGGACCGGCGCGTGTCACCCAACCCACTTGCGGATGAAAGACCTCGCGCGCGAATCCGCGCTCGCGCAGGTGCGGATCGCGGTATAAATCCTCCGCGGTCTGCACGACGCCGGCGGCAATGCCGTCGCGCTGCAATATTACCATGACTTGATGCGGTGTGTGCTCCACGGTCCAAGACTCAACTAAGTTATCGAGTTCGCCGCGCTGGGCAATCCGCGACGCAGGGTCGGCAAAGCGCGCATCAGACGCCCATTCTTTGCGCCCTACCGCTTCACAGAATCTGAGCCATTCTTCCTGGGTCTCTATGGAAATCGCGCACCAGCGGTCGTCGCCTTTACAGCGGTAAGCGCCATGGGGCGCGGCAAAGGTGCTGAAGTTCCCCTGGGGCTGGGGCTCGCGGCCATTGATGAGATATTCCAAGTAGGCGGGGCCAAGCATCGACGCCGCCGATTCCGCC
>DASWHT010000284.1:0-19595 GCA_036398075.1 Binatia bacterium
TAACAACGACATTTTTCAACCGCGATCGCTTCATAATCCCTCCCGCGGAAATAAATTCCTTTTTCTGCTCTTTGACTTTCTATAGTTCAAAGTCTGGGCAGTTTGCGCAAAATTTACAGTGGTTATTCCGTTTGAATTGATCCAGAAAAGAACTCACCGCGGAGGCGCAGAGGGCGCGGAGTAAGGAATTCTTGCTTAAGAAATACTCCGAACTCTGTGGCCTCCGTGTCTCTGTGGTCAAATTTCTGTCCGACTTCTATTCCTTCGTACCCCTTCGTGTCCTTCGTGGTGAGTCCCTCTGTTTTGCGTCCTTTGTGGTTAAACTCCAAAATCTATTTCTGCCGGGGCACCACCGCCCAGGCTTCGATTTCCACCAGCATGTCCGGCAGATCGATGCCGACCCCGCGCAGTAAAGTAGCCGGCCTGGGGTGAGCGCGCAGGTCCGGTTCGTGCTGCTCAAAGAAAGCGTACATCTCATCGCGCATGTCGAAGACATCTTCGCGGCGCTTCAAATAATAACGGAGCATGACAATGTTCTTGAGCGAAGCGCCCATCATTTCGAGATTATGCTTGATGTCATCCCAGCACTGCCGGGTCTGCTCCTTGATGCCGCCAACGACCTTGCCTCTGCCGGCCCGTTCTTGATCGGGAGTGCGGCACGGCGCATCTTCGAAGGGATCGCGCCCCGTGGATCCTGAAAGAAAGAGAATGTCGACGTCCCCTTTGGTGCGAAAGCCGGTCGCCCAGTTCATCTTCTCTTTATGGTAATGGGGCCAGAGCGTGCCCCAGTCGTATTCGACTTTTTCGGCTTTTTGCTTTGCCAGCGATTCGGGATTCTGTGCCATGAGATTATAGTCCTCCTTATCCGTGTTCCGGCGTAGACTGCTATTACGTGCTTATCAATAACTCAAACTCAAAAATCATGCCAATGAAAATCGCCGCCGGGCTGTGTCTGCGATTCCGGCTTGCCCGGAGCCACGCCATCTTATATGTAATTTATGTGACGCGCGAAATGGCACCGTCACAAACCACCACCGTGGGAGCCTGTAGTATGGCGCGCAGGGGACGCTCCTGGAATCGCTTAGCATTCGTCGTGTCGCTGCTCTTGTTGGCGCCGGCGCCGGCCCGAGCCCAGGATTTTTACAAAGAGAAATTCATCCGCTTTATCGTCGGCCAGGCCGCCGGCGGCGGTTACGATACCTACACGCGCACCATCGCGCGCCACATGATCAAACACATTCCCGGCCATCCGGCTGTCACTGTCGAGAACATGACCGGCGCCGGCAGCCTGGTAGCGGCCAACTATCTCTACAACAACACCAAGCCGGACGGCTTGACCATCGGCAACTGGAACAGCGCGCTGGTATTGAATCAGGCGCTGGGAGACCCGAACGTCAAATTCAACGCGCGCAATTTCGGCTGGATCGGAGCCCCCGCTAAGAGCGTCCCGGTTTGTCTCATCATGGGTTTCACCGGCCTAAAAAGCTTCGACGAGATTCTTAAATCCGGCAAGACGATCAAGATGGGCGGAACGGGTCCGGGCTCCCATAGTCTTGACATGCCGCTGATGCTTAACAGGATGACCGGCGCTAAGTTCAACGTGGTTTCCGGCTACCAGGGCACGGCACAGATAAGACTCGCCTTGCAACGGCGCGAAGTAGAGGGCCTGTGCACCAACTGGGATTCGGTCCTGGCGACGCAGAGGGATTTACTAGACGCTAAAGGCGATGAAGGCATGACTCCTTTTATTATCCACGCACGGGTGCCCGAGCCGGAGGCGAAGAGCGCGGTGCTAGTAAGCGAAGTCATCAAAGACGCAAGCGACCTGCACACCTACAAAGTTTACATGGCGCAGATGGAATACTCGCGGCCGCTCACGACATCGCCGGGGACGCCAAAATTGCGCCTGGAGATTCTGCGCCGCGCCTTCAAAGCAACTCTTGCCGACCCCGAATTCCTGGCTCAGGCCAACAAGCTGAAACTCGATATCAGCCATGTCTCGGGAGAGGAAAGCGAAAGGCTCGTCAACGAAGTCCTGTCGATTCCGCCCAAGGTGAAGGACAATCTCAGCTACCTGTCATCAGTGAAGTAGCTTCGCGGGTGAAGTAGCTTCGCGCCGAATGGGGATTGCCCCCAAGGAGAATTGCAATGGCGAAAAATGGCTTCAGAGCGATGGATTCAGACATGCATGTCTTCGAGCCCGCCGATCTCTGGCAGCGCTACATCGACCCCAAGTATCTCGACCGCGCGCCCAAAGGGCTCAACCGCAGCTTCAGGGACCTGGGCATCGAAGTCGAGGGAAAGATTTTGCCGATACCGCGCCAGCCGGAGAACCCCGCGTTGGCAAAATATCGCCACGAATTCTTCACCGAAAAATACGGCGAGGCGGGCAAGCGTAATTTCGACGGCGTTTCACAGCTACAAGCGATGGATAACGAAGGTCTGGACGTCGCCGTGCTGTTTCCAACCCGTGCATTAACCGCATTGGGCATCGACGGCCTCGACCCCGACTTCGCCACCGCCATCGCCCGCGCTTATAACGATTGGCTCCACGATTTCGCCCAGGCCGACGCCAAACGGATGTTCGGCGTCGCTATGGTCGCGCCCCATGACATCAGCGGTGCCATCGAAGAGATTCGCCGGACGGTTAAAGAGTATGGCTTCAGGGGAATTTTTCTGCGGCCCAACCATGTAAATAACAAGAAGTGGAGCGATGCCTACTACGACCCGCTGTGGGCGGAGTGCGAGAAATTGAAACTACCCGTCGGCTTTCACGAGGCGGGCCGGGTCTACCTGCCGCAACCCGCCTTCTTTCACATCTGTTCGACCTTTTCGATGTTCAACACCTTCGGTTTTCCTTTCGCCAACATGCTCGCCTGCGGCGACATGATCTTCGGCGGAGTAATGGAGCGCTTTCCGAAATTGAAAGTGGCGTTTCTCGAAGGCAACTGTTCGTGGGTGCCCTGGCTCCTCTGGCGCATGGGCGAATACGCCGAGACGACCGGCCGAGCGGAGTATCCCTACTTGACCATGACGCCCCTCGAATACTTTCAGCGGCAGTGCTACGGCGCCGTGGAATGCGACGAGATCACGGCGAAGCATATTCCCGAATACGGCCTCGAAGACAACGTGGTCTTCTCCACCGACTACCCGCATCTCGACGTAAAGTATCCTCACGCCATCGATTCGTTTTTGAAAATGCCCTTCTCCGACCAGATGAAACGCAAATGGCTGTGGGACAACTGCGCCAAGATGTACAACTTTGCAGACGAAGACAATTAACCGCAAAGAACGCAAAGGGCGCAAAGGGGGGTTGTTAATCATTGCGTGTTCAACTTGCGTACCGCCCCGATCATTTCTGCTTCGACCAAGCGAACTTTCGGATCTGAAACTTCGATGAACCGAAGTTCATTAACAACCCATGTTCGAGCCTTGCCGATCTGAGATAACCGAAGACCTGGGCTTCATGTTCCGGCGCAAGTCCCTTGGCAGCTTTCACTTCCACGATCAGTACGTTCTCGACCAACAAATCCACGAGATACTCTCCAAGGATGGTTCCGTCTTCATCAAACACTTTAAGAGGATGCTGCTGCTTGACGTCGAGACCCAGTTTGCGAAGTCGGTGCGCTAAGGCGTTTTCGTAGACTTTCTCTAGGTGACCGTGCCCGAGATAGACATGTACGTCATAAGCAGTCTGCCTAACTCTGTCGCAAAGGGCATTAATCTCTTTCTCGGTCATTTTTGCGTACTTTGCGTTCTTTGCGGTTAAATTCTTATATCTCGATTTCAGCGATGACCGGGGCGTGATCGGAGGGGCGCTCCTTGGCGCGCATGTCGCGGCTGATGGAGCAGCTTTTGCAGTTCTTGGCCAGTTCCGCCGACAGCAAGATGTGATCGATGCGCAGGCCAAGATTGCGCTTAAATCCGTTCATCCGATAATCCCACCAGCTATAAGCCTTCTCCGGCTGCTCGAATAAGCGAAAGCTGTCCACGAGTCCGAGCGCGATCATGTCTCTGAACGCGGCTTTTTCCGGCTCGCTGAACAAAACCTTTCCTTCCCAAAATTTCGGGTCGTGCACGTCGCGCTCCTCGGGCGCGATATTGTAATCGCCCAACAGCGCGAGCTTCGGGTATCTGTTCAGTTCTCCCTTGAGCCAGGCATTGAGCCGCGCCAGCCAATCGAGTTTATATTTGTACTTGTCCGACTCGACGCTCTCGCCGTTCGGGATATAAACGCAGATCACCCGCACCCCGGACACCGTGCCGGCGATTACGCGCTTTTGCGGGTCGGTAAAATCAGGAATTCCCATGGAGAGGTTTTCCGGCTGCGCGCGGCACAGAAGCGCCACGCCGTTGTAGGTCTTTTGCCCGGAAAACGCCGGCTGATAACCCGCGGCGGCTATCTCCGTCAGCGGAAAGTTGGCATCTTCGGTTTTGGTTTCTTGCAAACACAAGACATCGGGAGCTTCCGCCGCAAGAAATTCGAGCACTTGCGCCAAGCGAACTTTAAGCGAGTTGACGTTCCAGGTCGCGATTTTCATCCTTTGCCCCCTCCGAGTGATCAAGTGTCAAACAGACGCGCGGGCGCTTCGCTTTCATGCCCCGCTCTTTTCCTTCACCTTTCCAAAGTTTCTCTTCCCACCACTGCTAACAGCGTGGCCGAGAAGATCAACAGCGGCGCATAAACGAGAAAAGGCACGCCGGGATTGAACTGGTTCGCCAGATAGCCGCCGATCAAAGGTGCAAAGCTGCTGCCGAGTTCCGCGATCGTTCTGCGCAGCGCCTGCAATCGGCCGCGCGCATGAGCAGGCACGACATCATAGGTCGAGGTGGCCAGCGAGCCCAGGGACAATCCCTGGGCAAATCCCGCGATACCGACGAGCAACGCGAGCTGCGTGAAGCTGTCCGTCAGTGGAATCAGCAAGAACACCAGCGCCGGCGCTGCCGTGCTTGGCACCGTGCACCACTTTCTCCCGACGTGGTCCATTAGGAACCCGGCGGGAATGATCATGGCGAACACGACCACGCCTGAAATTGTGAACAACATACCGACCTGGCTCGGCGAGAGGTGCAGATACGCTCCGGCGTAGAGCGGCAGCATGCTCTGAACGACGATTCGTTGCGACTGTGATACCAGGGTTGCCAGCACCAGAGCGACAAAAGTGGGCCGCAAATCGGGCCGAATTTCTCTGAACAACGCCAATAGCCCACGCAGCCTTTGGCCCAGCGCAGCCGCGCCCCAGCCGCTAACCGATTTCGGAGTCTCATTGGCGGCAACCGCGGCCGCCGTGTTAGGGCCGACTGCGCCCAATAACGCCGCCAAAGCGCACGACACGGCGTAGCCGACAAACGCCGCTTTGAAACTGAAGAGTTCGGTCAGCCAGCCACCGACGAAGGGTGCTATCGCAGCGCCGATATTGTGGGTGCCGTGCATACTGCTGATCAAACGCCCGCGCTGGTTGCGCCGCGCCAAATCGATGGCGGCGAATTCCCGCGCCGTAGCCCCGAGGCTGTCCGCCGCGCCGATGCATAACGACAAAACCAACATGATCGGAAACCACGGCACCACCGCGCACAGCAGCGCGGCGATACACCCCGCCAGCGGACCGCCCACCAGCGCTACGCGCGCTCCCATGCGGTCGAGCATAATGCCGGCCGCAATGGTGCCGAAGAATTTGCCGATGGCGGTGGCGGTGACAATCTGCGCCGCGCCGCCCGCCGACACCCCGAACTCGCGCCCGAGCACCGGTATCGTGGGAATAATCATCGCCCACGTGCCGGACATCAACGTGCCGGCGTAAAGCGCGACGAAACCGCGCGCGGTGGAGTTAGACTGGAGCGAGCGAAACATTGAGACCGTGAATCGGACGGTTTCCTAATTTGTCGCCACCGAGTATTTTGCACCCAGGCTTTGCAGGAATTTATCGGCGCTATCCGGAGTGCTGTCCCGCGGCAATTTTTTCAGCTCGGCGATTAAAGCTTGCAGCGTCACCGGCTTTTCCGCCAGCGTCACGATGGCGTCAAAATATCTGAAGTACGCGAGATCATGGCTCAGCTTGGCCTCCAGCACCGTGGGCGGATGTTGTGCCGCGATCTGGCGCTGAAACATGCTCTGGTAGGCGGGGTATCCGGAGAGCAGGCCGAGAATTTTCTGCTTGGCCCCGTCTATTGAAATATCGCGGAAAATTTTTTCCGCTTCCCGCACCAGCTCGCGCAACTGCCGCGAAATCTGTCTTCCTTCATCCACCGCCGCCTGTGCCCGTTGCAGATTCTCAAGGTCGTCCTTAAACTTAAAATACTCCACCGCCGCCAACGAACCGAGGGGCGTCACCACCGCCTCCTCTATATCCCACGGCAGAGCGAAATTCGCGTCGCCGTGCAGATCTTCGTGGAGGATGACGTTTACCCGCCGCACGATGCCTTGCGCCGCGAAGCTTGGCGTCGCCGCCGAACGCGAGTCGGCGTATTCGTTTCCCTGCCGGTAGTAGACGCTGTAGCCGTCCACGCGGTAAACTTGCTCCAACGGCAGTTGTTCCTTGGCGGCGTCAAAGCCCACGGCCATGCGAATATCGATCGAGACGCTGACCGCCAACGTCCCGGCTTTCTGAAGCCAAAACCACAGCATGGAAAGCGCCCTGTCGCCGGCTGAAGTCCGGCTCAACGCGTCAGTCGGCTCGATCCCAAGCGTCTTGCCAAAAGCTTTGACTTCCTTGACGAGACTGGCGGTTTCGCGCAGCCTTCGTTCGCTTTGGGAACCGGGCCGCTCCACCACCGCGCAGGCACTAAGACTCAACAAAAAAACGCTGGCGGCAAACCATGCATGTCTACTGCGGTACTTAGAATCCATGACTGAGAGATTACCGTTCAAAGTTCAACGTTCAAATTTCAAATCGGATTCTGAAACCGGAACTTTGAACGGAGGGGGGGCCGAAACATTGAACATTGAACCTTGAACTTTGAACTGGCGTTCAGCACCTTGAACTTTGAACTTTGAACCGAGCGTCTTCGCTCGTCGCGCTATAGCGCGAACAGCGAAGCCACCGGCGCCTTACGAGGAATCCAGCCCACCTCGACCATCATATCCATCTCTGCGTCGGCGAGCTTCTGTTCCTGTTCCGTCATGGTGAACTCGATGCGCGGATAGCGAGCCGAAGCCAGGAGCGCCTCTTTGTCGCCAGGGTAGCGCTTGACGAACTCGTCGGCGATCTCCGCCAGATGCTCTTCGCTCCAGGCAAACGAAGCGCGGAAGGCTTGCAGCAGCTTCTCTTTGATGCCCGGATGGTCGCGCAGGAAATCTTCCCGCGCGCCGACCATATGCTTGATCATCTGGGGAAAGCCGCTTAGCGCTTGCCAAATCTCGCCGTCGGTGTAAAGACAGCGCAGGTCGTTATCTTGTTCGCCGCGAAAAAAAAATTGATCGAGCAGTACGACGCCGTCGACCTTGCCGGCTTTCAACACGTCCAGCAGCTGTTCCTGGCGGTGCGATTCCCAGTGCAACTTTGTATCGTCGACGCCAAACTTATGGCGCAATAGATAACGGTGGATCGCGTGGGGACCCTGGTGCGAGCCAATGACCCGGCCCGCCAGATCTTGCGGTTTTTGCACCGCGGAGTCTTTGCGCACGAACATGCCGTTGCCCTTCATGGTCGATTTCCATTCGGTGCAAAGGCCGATGATGGGCGCGCCCTCGAGCTTGCGCTGCAAAAAATTCGGGAAGTAGAGGTTTGCCACTTGCACATCGCCGCGGATCAACGCTTCCTCTTGCTCGCGGCTCGGCGGGTCCGGCAGCTCGATGACTTTCATATTGAAACCATCGGGCTTCACCTTCTCCGTGGCCAAAGCATAGTATGTGCGGAACATGCAAAAACGATTTCGATAATGCGCGAATGTAAGATCCATAGGGACTCCAAAACTGGCAACGCTGGTTCAAAGTTCAATGTTCAACGTTAAACCCGGAAACTGAACCCGGACTCCCGAACCTTGAATCCAAATCCGAAACATTGAACCTTGAACTTTGAACTTTGAACGGGCGTTCAGCACATTGAACCTTGAACTCATACGCACCCAGTCAGCCTTTCGCCACTTCGTCCCGCTTCCGGTTGCAGATATCCAGCGCCGCCAACGCATAAACCTTGGTGCAATTAACCATGTTTTGTATGCCTACGCCGCGGCGCACGCCGGAGGGCGAGTCCCATTCCTCGCCGGCCTTGGTTTCCGTCGGATCGATCAGATGGGTGCCGAAACCAGGGCCATAGGTAATCGCCGGCACGCCGTAGGCGGCGATGCGCGAACCGTCGCTGGTAATGCCGTAACGGATCGGCCTTGGATACGGCACGGGCTTGCCGAAAACCGTTTTGTGCGCCTGCGCCATGGCCTTGACGACATATTCGCTCTTGGAAATCTCGTAACCATCGGTGGAGAGATAGAGATCGACGCGGATGTCAAGAATATCGCTCTCCCGCTTTTTAACCTTCTCGCAGACCGCCTCGAGGTCGCGTTTGATCGCCAGCGGCACCGCGCCGGGCAGAGTCTTCACGATGACGAAAATATCCGTCGTCGGCCGCGTGCCCGGTTTGAACGCATTGCCGCCGTCGATGGCGCCGAGCTGCACGGTGGGCAGCATGAACTTGTGCGGGTTTTTGCGCTGATATTCCTTTTCCCAGTCTTGAATCGCCTGGGCGACTTTGCAGGCGGCGAGAACAAATTTGGTCGCCTTGCCGTCGACGCTCACCCGCGCCCAGACCAAACCGGCGTTGCCGATCTGCAGGTGCAAACCCGTGGGCTCGCCGATGATGCACATATCGGCCATCACGCCATGGTCCATCAGGTAGCGCGCGCCGACCCCGGCGCCGCGGTATGTTTTGCCTTGAAATCTGCCGACCTGCGCCTTTTCAATCTCGCCCACCACGCCGGCAATAATCAGATCGCCCTTGAGCTTGACGCCGGCCTTTTTAAGCGCCGCCACCGCTTCGATGTAGCAGGGGAAAGCAGCTTTCATATTGACCAGGCCGCGGCCGTAGATGCGGTCGTCTTCGACGACGGTTTCCTGCGGATTGTCGAAGTGGTCCATATGGGCGTTGAACATCAACGTCGCGCCGCCGCCGCTTCCCTTCAACCGACCGACGACGTTGGGCCTGCCGTCTTCGACGTATTGATACTCCACCTCCATGCCGAGTTTTGCGAATTCACTACCGAGATACTTGGCGACTGCCTCTTCCTCTCCGGTGATGCTGACGATGTCAGCAAGGTTGCACGCCACATCGACGATGCGATCGCGGTCCACCTGTTCGAGCACGGCGTCTTCCATGTGGTTTGATTCTCCTGTGAACAAGAAATTATCGAATGACTCCTTTCTGTAACATAATCGAAACTGAAGAGACAACAATGGAAGTTGACGGCATGGAGTAATTTGCTTAGATTAATCACATTGTGCTGACGCCACATCGCTCCTATGACCGATCCTTCGAACATCCGCGCGTAACGTGGATTCGGGACTTGCGCGAGCTCGTGGCCTATCTCGGCTAACGCGATCCCTGAGACGGAGGAAAAAACATGGGACAGATCGAAAACAAAGTCGCGATCGTCACCGGCGGAGGAGGCGGCATCGGCGGCGCCATGGTGAGACGCTTCGCGGCTGAAGGCGCCAAGGTCGCCATCGCGGACATCGACGGCGAGGCGGCGCAAGCGCGCGCGGCGGAAGTGGCGGCGCAGAAGGGCGACGCCATGCCTATCGTCGCCGACGTGACCAACAAAAAATCCGTGGAACAAATGATCCAGGCGACAAAGGAACGCTGGGGCCGGATCGATATCCTCGCCAATGTCGCCGGCGGCGCGCTGATCAAGCCGGTCATCGAGGTCACCGAAGCGGAATGGGATCACATTATTGACATGAATTTGAAATCGACTTTTTTGTGCTCTCAGGCGGTGCTGCCGACGATGATCAAGCAACACTACGGCAAGATCGTGAGCATCTCGTCTATTTATGGCTTCACCGGCAACGCCACCCGCGCGAGCTATGCCACCGCCAAGGCCGGCGTCGCGGTCTTCACCAAGTCTCTGGCGCTGGAAGTCGTCAGCCACGGCGTCAACGTCAACGCCATAGCGCCGGGCCGCGTCTTGACCGACCGCGTGCGCAGCCATTATACCGACGCCGAATGGGCCGAGCGCGTCGCGCAGATCCCGATGAAGCGCGCCGGCCAGCCGGAGGAGATCGCCAGCGCCGCCCTGTTTCTGGTGACGGACGAGAACAAGTACATCACCGGCCAGACGATCCATGTAAACGGCGCCTGGCTGAATTGGTAAAAACTAAAACAGCCGATCAAAAGTTCAAGGGTTCAAGGTTCAAAGGTTTGCTCGGAATGGGTCAGATGATTTCCGACCTTGAACTTTTGAACGTTTGAACCTTGAACGACCGACGATAGGAGGTTAGCGAAGATGTACGGATGGCGCGTAAGAATCGGCCATGTGGCTCCGTCCCGCGGGGACACATTGGTTTATGAATTTTATCAGATGTTGCCCGCCGGATTCATGATTCTAAACAGCACGGGGACGATCCGGCAATTAGTCGATGCCGACTTAGAACGGCAATTGCAACGCATCGAGGAAGCGGCCGCGGATCTGGTCGATAACAAGTGCGACTCGGTCATCATCGGCGGATCACCCCTGTTTACCAAGCTCGGTTACGGCAGCGATACCGAAATGGGTAAACGGCTAACCGATAAATTTGGCGTGCCGGTCTCGCCGGGCATCACCGGGGAAATCGAAGCGTTGAAATCTCTCAATTTGAAAAAACTTGTGGTCGCCACGCCGCACGAAGATACGCTCAACGATCGAATGAAAGCTTTTCTCGAAGCATCAGGTTTCAAAGTATTGAAAATCCAGGGCTATGGCGTGAGAAAAAACGCCGATATCACCGCCATGGATGAACATGCCGCGTACAAAATTGCCAAGCGCCTCTATGAGCAGGCGCCCGACGCCGACGGCGTCTTCGTCCCCTGCCCGCGCTGGCCGACGATCACCGACGTGGATTTGTTAGAACGGGAGATCGGCAAGCCCGTGGTCACGAGCTGCCAGGCCTACATCTGGCACGCACTGAGAATGGCTAAAGTGAAACAGTCGGTCACCGGTTATGGCACACTCATGGCGTCGCTGGGGAATTGACCAAACTGAGTGATGTACCTCCGTCTTGGCGGAGGCTTGATTTGGGATCAGCCTAGGGCTGACAGGCCAGCTCGCGCTGGCAATATCAACGTCTTCCTTCTTGCTTCCTCTCCCTCTGGGAGAGGACTGAGGTGAGGGCCGGGCGACCGGCCAGTCGCCCCTACAAAGAACCCTCACCCTTCCCTCGCCCCCGTGGAATACCGGGCTGCAATTCCACGGGGGCGAGGGTGGGATCGTATCAACTCTCCTGCTGCCCCGATTCAATTGTTGCTCCACACCGAATCTGTAAGAATTGACGACTCCCGCAAATGTCAAACTCTACGAGTCCCCAGCAGAGCTGGGGGTTTACTCACGATTAATTAACAACGCCACTATTATTTTTTACTGCCGAAGACTTCTTTGAGCAAATCCGTCACCCGCGCGGCCGGATTGGTGCGGATTTTTTTCTCCTCCTGGGCGACCACGTAAAACAGTCCATCCGTCGCTTTTTCAGTAACATACTGGTTGACATCGAAGGTGATGCTTTGCGCGAATGGCACGCTCTTATAGCGCCCGATGAGGTCGTTGTACTGGCGGTTGACGCCGACATCGTTCATGACGTTCTCGACGCTCGGACGAAACGCCGGGTGGAGTTTTTTGGACGTCTTAGACTTGAAATAATCCGTTGCCGCCGTGTCGTTGCCATTGAGAATTTTTTTCGCGTCATCGAAGCTCATCTGACCGATGGCGTCCCAGAAAATGTCCTTGGCAAAGGGCACCGCCTTTTCGGCCGCCCGGTTCATGCCGACGACGAACTCGTCGATCTTCGGGCCGTAGCCCACTAGGCGAAGCGGCTGTTCGATTCTTTGCAACGACTTGGGCATCAGTATTTTGATCGCCTTGTTAAGGAGAAAACCATCCAGCGTCCCGGTTTGACCCACCGCGTTTTCCGTGCCGACCTTCAAGGCCTCCTGCAACCCCGAGCCTATCTTTGCATCGTTCAAACCGCCGCCGCCCGTGATTCCGCCCAGGCCCTTCAGAACTTTGTCGAATTGCGCCCAGGCCGGCTGAGCCACCGACAACGCCAACAGCAACACCGCCAATAACTTAGTCATTCAATCCTCACTCAATCCCGGCGCGAGATTGCACGGCTTCGTAAGCGATTACCGCACCGCTACAATGCCTCCTTAGGTTGCTCCGGAAGCCGTTCGGGCAACGGGCCGCGGCGGTCGCCCAGATGAAAGTCGTTTAACGCGGCGGCAAACGTGGCGTCGATCAGAAGATTCATGATTTCCCCTTGAGCTTCTTG
This sequence comes from Binatia bacterium, assembly GCA_036398075.1. Lineage (GTDB taxonomy): Bacteria > Desulfobacterota > Binatia > UBA9968 > UBA9968 > DATACQ01. The sequence continues at coordinate 12,449 of DASWHT010000284.1, forward strand.
CGGCGCGAGCCGAAATGCCGTACGCAACGGCTGTATGGCGGAGCGCCAGCGGCTGAGACTGACGTAGGAACGGCCCAGGTAGAAATACGCCTCAGCAAAGTTGGGGTCTTCCCGGGTTGCGCTTTGGAAGTAAGGGATGGCGGCATCGAAGCTGCCCTGATTGAACAGGCTGACGCCCTGGTCAAAGCTATTCCCCGCAGCGAATCCCCGCAACGTCGCGCAACCGCTCAAAACAATCACCGCCAGCGTTAGAACTAACGCCTTGGTCATTATCCGACACCTCCCGCGTTGGTTTTTTTCTTAGACGAACCAGCGGAAGATTTATTTATTGGAATCGGCTACTTTTCAAAGGCCGACTTGAGCAGCGGCTCCAGCTCGCCGCGTTCATGGAGCTCGTGCACGATATCGCAGCCGCCGACGAACTTGCCGTCGATATAGATTTGCGGAATCGTCGGCCAGTTGGAATAGCGCTTGATTCCCTCGCGCACCTGTGCGTCTGCCAGCACATCCTCGCTCGCGAAAGGGAATCCGTAGGATCTTAAAATCTCCACGGTATGCGCCGAAAAACCGCACTGCGGGAAATCCGGCGTGCCTTTCATGTAGACCATCACTTTATTATTTTTTACTTTATCGTCGATCTTGTTCATGACGTCTTCAGCCATAACATCTCTCCTCTTGGTTAACGGTCAAGCACCCAGCTTTTCCCACTGCGCGGGACTATAAGTTTTCAGCGCCAGCGCGTGAATCCGTTGATCGGCCAGCGGCTCTTTGAGCGCCTCATTGACTATCCTATGTTGCTCCAACAAACCTTTCCCCTCGAAGGCGGACGATACGATGATCACCTGCCAATGGTCACCGCCACCGGTGAGGTCCTGGGTCTCTACCAGCGTCATAGGCAGCGCCTTGGAGAGGGTTTGTTTGATTTCTTCGGGTGTAATCATAGCAGAATCTTACCGAGTCGGGGCGACGCTTGCAACTCGTTCAAAGTTCCAGATTCAAGGATCAAAGTTTCGGATGGAAGATCTTCGGATTCAAACCTTGAACCCGTTCGACATGCTCAGGGCAGGCATTGAACGTTGAACCTTGAACCGAAGTTCCTACCCGATCGGCCCGGCGAAATCCGCCCGGACTTTTCTCATCATCGCGCGCAGGTCCGCTCTCAACTCGTCCAATGTTGGGCGGCCGACGTACCAGTAACCGTTATACAGATTATGAATGGTCAAATCTGGCAAAAGCGAAAACGTGTGCGGCATCGCCGTGACGCCGCGGCTCTTCGAGGTCTCGGTCATGTCGAGGGCCTTGACCGCCTTGCGCTCATGATCGCTCAAAAAAGGGAACTTGGCGCCCAAACCGGTTCTGAAAGCGTCATTGACCTCCGGTGGGTCGACGCAGACGACGGCGAGCTTGCAGTAGTTGATCGCCAGTTCATTTTGGAATTCGACGTAGTGGCGCAACTGCACCTGGCATTTTCCTCACCAGTAGCCGCGGTAGAATGTCAGGATAAACGGAAATTTGCCAACCAGCTCCGAGAGCTTGGCCGGTTGACCGTCTTGATCCGGCAGCTCGAGATCCGGGAACTTTTGTCCGATGGCCAGGTTCATAACGCACCTCCTAAATTATATTTTTCCACGCTGCTCGACCTATATTGGCGCGGGTCCGGCGCCGATTTGCACTATCGCAGCAGGCTATCTTTAACGGATATGCTCACTCCGGTCAATTACCAAGTTTCTGGGGGTGCCGCGCATGTTCCAAGACTTCGCTGGTTACGCCGCCAAGCACGAATCTTTCACACAATCTCAGATAACAGAACTCCAATGATCGCCCCGAGCAGATTGGTGACGATGTCCGTGGTCGAAGGAATCCGATTGTGACAAAATATTTGATAGATCTCGATTGCAGTGGATATTCCCCCGGCGAGCAGGAACGTCAAAAGCCACGCTTGCCTCCCGGACCGACCGGCCACCGCTCGCTTAAGGAGGTACCCAAAAGGAACGAATAAAATTATGTTGGCGATCACGTCGAACAGGACCAACGGATGGTCGTAGAATGGGATCCACCTGACCATACCCCAGTGGGCATGGCCGACGAAATACTCAAATGGCGGAAGCGTAACTCCAAGAATTACGATTGTCCACGTCCCCCAGAGTATCCACCACATAGATCCCTCCACTCTTATAACGGGTCAGGCCAACAATGACGATTTACTCCTGCATCGCGGATTGGCCGTGTTTGATGCCCGACCCTGTGAATATCCGCGGTCCGTCTGTCGGCGTTTCGCAGAACAAGCGGCTGACATCGAAACTTTAGTTGACAGAACTCGCGGAGTGGTAGTCGCGTAGATCGTTGTTACTGATCGGGCAGCTCCGCCGTATCCAACCAGAAGTGAGACCATAACCTCATGGCCTCGATGAGTCCGGTAAAGCTGAGCGGCTTGCACAGGTAAGAGTTTGCCCCTAAGTCATAGACGCGACGGATATCTATCTCGGCGTCGGACACCGTCAACACTGTCACAGGAATGCCGCGCAACGCCGGGTCTTGCTTAATTTCCCGCAGCGCTTCGCGGCCGTCTTTGCGCGGCATATTGAGGTCGAGCAAAATCAACCCCGGCCGCGGCGCGCTGGCCGCATCGGCATACTTACCGCGGTGGCGCAGGTAGTCGAGCAACTCCTCGCCGTCGCCGACGACACGAATACTTGCTGCCAGATCGGACTCGGCGAGTGCCTCGCTGGTGAGCCGCTGGTCCTCCGGGTCGTCGTCGGCGATCAAGATCGTAACCGGTTTACGCTGCTTGTCCATATGGGTTCTTTTCAAGCCTCTGTCTCAGCGGCAGGCGAACGATAAACGCACTGCCTTGGCCTGGTATGCTCCGCGCCGTGATCGTCCCGCCATGACGTTCGACGATCCTCCGGCAGATCGCGAGCCCGATCCCCGACCCTTCATATTGGCCGCGCCCATGCAGGCGCTGAAACGGGTTGAAGATGCGGTCAAGATACTTTTCGTCGAAGCCGATGCCGTTGTCTTCCACAGTGATCTGGCATATGCCGCCTGCGGGTGGTTCGGTGGCCGCCGGCTCTCCTGCCGCGTTATGGTAACAGCTCGAAAGCTTGACCACCGGCGGCTCATTGGGGCGGCGATATTTTAGCGCGTTGCCAATGAGATTTTGCAGCAGCTGGCGCATCTGCAGCTGATCCGCCTCGATCGTGGGAAGGTGCCTTATTTCAACGCGTTCGCCGCTTTGTGTAATCTCGATTTCTAGATCCGTGACCACGTCCCGAGCTACTCGGCCGAGATCAACCGGCGCCAAAGGCGCGGTTTTTGCCGAGACCCGGGCGAGCGCCAAGAGATCCTGGATCAGCGTCCGCATTCGCCCCGCGGCGTCGATCATCCTTCCCAGGTAATCGCGACCCTGTTCGCCGAGAGTTGCGCCGCAGCTCACTTGCAACCGCTCGCCAAAGGTTTGGATTTTGCGCAGCGGCTCTTGCAGGTCATGGGAGGCCACCGTGGCGAAATTTTCCAGGTCGCGGTTACTGTGCAGCAGCTTCGCCGAAGCTTCCCGAAGCGACTGCTCGATGCGTTTGCGCCGGGAAATGTCACGAATAATGGCCGTAAAGTGCCGGCCGCTGGCGAGCTGAGTTTCACCCACGGTATATTCGAACGGGAAAATGCTCCCATCCTTGCGCTGTCCGGCGTCTTCATGACCGGTGGTGATAAGGCCGCGCCCAGTCTCCAAGTACCTCCCCAATCGATGTTCGCCTCTTTCCCGGTCCGCCTCGGGCAGCAAGACAGTGTATATTTTCCCGATCAGTTCGTGAGCGGCGTAGCCAAACATGCGCTCGGCGGCGGGATTGAACGACTGAAGAAAGCCCTTTTCGTCGAATGTGATGACGGCGTCCTGGGCGGTATTCACTATCGCCCGGTTGCGCGCTTCGCTTTCTTCCAGGGCAGCCTCGAAGCGGCGTCGCGCGGTAAAATCACGCCACAAGACCACGCCCACGAGCGCGACTACGAAGACAGCGAAGCCGGCGAAAGCGACGGCCAGGTCGGCTAGCCTGCGCGCATGCGACGTAGCGGAAGCCTGATGTTCTTTGAGCAGCCTCCCCTCGTCGCGTCTCATTTCCGCCACCGCCGATTCCACCCGCCCCTCGATCGACTGCAGTACACCGCCGGCGACTTGCTCTGCGACCGTCGCTATCTTCCCGCGCCGGTACCGCGCTACCAGATTTTCTGCCTCGCTGATTTCAGCCTCGACGAACAGCGCCAAGTCGCGCAGACGTTGTTGCTGGCGCGAATTATCGACGGTCAAGGAGCGAAAGGCAGCGAGTTTGGATGGCAGCTGGATAAATGCCCAATCAGAGAGATCGACAAATTCTTTGTCACCGCTAAGGAGATAACCCCTCGCTCCCCGTAGAGCGTATTGCAGCAGCGATTGCAGTTCTTCTAATTCGTCCAGCACGACCAGGGTTTGCTCGACCCGGCGTTGGTTAACCTTCTGGTCGGCGAAATTCTGGTACGATAACGCACCCAGGGACATCAACCCCAGCAGCGCGAAGGCGAACGGCAGAGCTATTTTCAGACCCGCGAACGATTTCATACAAAACTGCAGGCGCGATTATATGGCCGGCAGACAAACCTCAAAGCGCGTTTCCCGTCCAGGGTCGCTGTGCACTTCGATTCTTCCGCCATGCGCTTCCACCAACGACTTGGCGATAAAAAGCCCCAAACCGGCGCCGTCCTGCTTTGCTGTGCTTCGGCCTCGCTGGTATTTCGCGAAGATAAATGGAATCTCAGCGGGCATAATGCCTGGACCTGTATCGGTTACGGTTACGACCATTCCCTGATCGCTCGTTTTCGCGCTGACCGTTACCTGCCCACCGCTGGGCGTAAACTTAACGGCATTGGATATGAGATTGGCAAAGACCCGCTCCAGCGCCACTGGATCGCCGTCGACTGACGGTAGCGCGTCCGCCAAACGCAGTTCGAAAGTTAAGCCGCGCTGTCGGGCGCTGGTTTCATAGCGACGGTGCAGCCTTGTAAGGATATCGCCGACCGCCACCGATAGTTTGTTAAGGCTGACACCGACCGCCTCTATCTTCGTGAAATCTAGATAATTGACCACCAGCGAATTGATCGTCAGCGCGCTATCGATGAGATTCCGAATCAGCGCCGGCTCGCGGCTGTTTGCGGTGTTCTTGGTTTCCTCGAGCAGCATGTCCGCGGAGCCGATGACAACGTGCAAAGGGCTCTTGATGTCGTGGGTCAACATCGCCACAAAATCCTCGCGCTGGCGCGCCAGTTGTTTCTCGATGCGTTTTCGCTCCACCGCGTGGCGCAGCGCGCGTTCGAGAAGCTCACCGCTGATGCGGCCTTTCACCAGATAATCCGCGGCTCCCGCGCGCATGGCGGCAAGGTCCACTTCGCCATCACCTTGACCGGTCAACATCACCACCGGCGCGGCGCAACCCCTCGCCAGCGCTTCGCGCAACAGCTCCAGGCCGTCGTGGGCGCCCATGCGATAATCTAAAAGATAGACATCATGCTGGTGGCTTGCCATGTCGTCCAGCGCGGCGTCGTAATCGGGTGTCCAATCGAGTGTGACGCGGCTCATGCGGCTTTCCGCCAGCAGATCGCGGGCGAGGACGACCTCGTCTTCGTCATCGTCGATGAGCAAGACTCTTATCGGATCGGTCAGCAATATGCGTCCTTCTGGCCCTGCGCGAAGATTTAACGGCTGGGTGCGCGGACTGGTGTTGCTCGGGTCGACGTGGAGTTCGAATCGCCAGGGCCGGCGCGCGCCTTATACGACGCTGGGAGCCAGATCAAGAAGTAGGCAAAAGACGCGACAAGTAAAATTTTAACATGCGTTCTCGGATCTGCCAAGCCCAAATAACGATCCGTCTTGTCTGCTATTGCAATTGGCCGCCTTGCTAGCGCCAGTCTTGAGCGTTGAATGACTTGCCCGTCACTCCGAGGGATTCATCCGAGGCGAGATATACGAAGGCTTCCGTGATTTCTTCCGGCCGCGGCAGCGTGAGCGGGTCTTCCTCGGGATACGCCGCGGCGCGCATCGAAGTTCGCGTCGCGCCGGGATTGAGCGAATTCACCCTTATCCCGGAGTCCTGAACTTCCTCGGCGAGCATTTGCGTGAATCCTTCCAGGGCGAACTTCGACGGAGAGTAGGCGCCCCAGCGCGCTTTTCCCACCCGGCCAACTCCGGAGGTGACGTTGATGATCGAGCCCCGGCGCCGGGGGATCATTGCCTTCAAAACTTCCTGGGTCATGAGAAAAAGCCCGTCAACGTTAACGCGCATGACTTCTTGCCAAGTTGAGAACGGATAATCTGCTAACGGCACCCGCGGCCCCAGCAGGCTAGCGTTGTTGACCAAAACCTCAATCGAACCGAAGCGCTCCAACGCCGCGCCGACGATGCGCCGGGCGTGATTGAGTTCGCCGATATCCCCCGCCCGGCCGTAGATCTCGCCGCCCTGCTCGCGGATTTCTTCCACAGCGCGCTCGATATCGGTCTCGTTGCGCGCGCAAATAAAGACGCGGGCGCCTGCGCGCGCGTAGGCGGCAGCGACAGCCTTGCCGATGCCGCGGCTGCCGCCGGTGACGAGCGCGCTTTTACCTGCTAGTTTTTTCTCTTCGCTTAGCATCCGTTAGCCTCCGTGTATTGCGCGCCGATAATTTGCATGTTCAAGGTTCAATGTTCAACGTTCAAGGTCTGAGTTAAGGTTCGTGCTCAAATTGTCGAATTTGAATCCGAAACCTTGAACTTTGAACCTTGAACGTTGAACTTCATTTATTGAACTTTGAACCTCACGTTGCCGGGTGAGAATCATGAAACTAGATCTTATACGATATTAGCCAACGCAGATGAAATCGCTGAAAACTCACCAACGCTTGATCCTGTTCCTGCTTTTCGTCCTGGCGCTCACCAGTCTCTTAACCCCGTGGTTCGCCGTATCGGCGAACTGGATAAGCAGCCACTGGCCGTTCTTGCTGCCGGAGCGCTATTCCTTTTCCAAAATTCTCAACCGGACGTTCATGATTTCCGGGATTTTACTTTTTTTTATTTGCCGGCGCCTGCTCGGCATCGGCAAGCTCGCCGATCTCGGTTTGACCCGGTTCGGCGACGGCAGCCGAGATA
>DASWHT010000285.1:0-6222 GCA_036398075.1 Binatia bacterium
TCGCCCGTGTCGCAGTTCTCCACGATCCGGCCAATCAGCCCAGTGTACGCGACGTGAAAGAGCTTCTCCCAGTCGCGGCGAGTGCGTTGGGATTGACTATTCAGCCTTGGGAGGTACGAGCTGCGGACGGGTTCGAGAAAGTATTCGCTGCGCTAAACAAGCAGCGGCCGGATGGACTCTTTGTGCCCGGAGGCGGCTCGCTAATGTTTGCTCATGTGAAACGGATCGCAGGCTTTTCGTTAAAGAGCCGATTACCGTCGGTGTACACCACCAGAGAATCTGTAAATGTCGGCGGGCTGATGTACTACGGGGCGGACCTCGCGGACAGCTACCAGCGCGTCGCATATTTCGTTGACAGAATCCTGAAGGGAGCCAAGCCCGCCGATCTGCCGGTCGAGCAGCCGAAGAAGTTCGAGCTGGTGATCAATCTCAAGACAGCGTAGCAGATCGGGCTGAAGATTCCGCCCAATGTGTTGGCGAGAGCGGATCGGGTGATTCGGTGAGGGGTGCAGGGTAAGGAGTGAGGGGGTAGGAAAAGACTTTGGCTATGCGTCTGCGGGGCCGCTGTTGGATAAGAGCAAATGAGACCTGACGAAAGCAATAGTTACAGCTTTGCTTGGCGTGCGAGTCGGCGAAGAAACTGCCTCACGGAAACGACTCGAACTCGATTCCGCCGCGCCATTTTGATCAAATCGAGGTCGCGTTTAAGATCATCGTCTCTGGTAACCAAGTATCGCGCTTTGGCACCGATTGCAGCCTCCACGATCTGGTCGTCGTCGGGATCGCGGCATATTCGTAGTTCGCCCGATGTCTGCACGACCGTCGCCCGAGCCGCGATCAATCGAACAAAGGCCTCTGTGTCCCGGTGGGGATACCGAAACCGTCGGACCAGTCGCGGTCTGCTGAGAACTTCTGCGATTTCGCCGAGCTGTGAGGGCGACGTGACGGCACTGAACTCGTCATTTCCCCAGGCGGCAACGACTTGTCCCGGCGGTCCGTTCGGCTTTAGGAAGGCGGAAACCCAGACGTTGGTGTCAAGCAGAGCGACGAGCGGCACGGCGATTCGCTTTCACTTCGGCCCTCGCTCGAGTCACTTCCGTTTCAATAGCGTTTTGCGGAGTCGCTTTAGTACGAGCTTTCATTCTCCCCAACACGCGTTCGAATTCGTTTCGCCACCTGCGCTCGGGGTAAAGCGTGATCAGGACGCGGGACTGCTCCTTCAGCCGAAGGGGTCGGAGAGGTTTCAGTACACCTTTCTCATACACGGCTCTAACCGTCTCTTCGACAGGATGATTTTTTTTTGGCAACGCCATAAAGCGGATTATACCGGCCCGTCCTAGCTCCGGCAAGCGGAGGCAATGGTCACAGTTTGCGGTGGCGAGAGCTGATAGGGTGATTCGGTGAAAAATCGCAAAGCGCATGGGGCAAAGAGCAAAGGGTAAGAACCGGGAGAAAACTCATGAGAAAGAACGTCATGCGTCTTACGCTTTGCGCCATGCTCTTTGCGCTTTGCTTTCCTGTCGATGCGCAGCAGTCGGCGAAAGCAACGTAGCCCGGATGGAGTGAAACGTAATCCGGGACCCGGATTGAAGATACGATCAAGGAGTTTTGCCAATGGGTTATTTTAAAGATCTTCGAGAACATATCGCCGCACTGGACAAGGCCGGGCTGCTGATCAAAATCGACGAGCAAATCAACAAAGACACGGAGCTGATGCCGCTGGTGCGCTGGCAGTTCCGCGGTTTGTCGGAAGAACAACGGCGCGCGTTCATGTTTACCAACGTCGTCGATGCCAAGGGGCGCAAATACGATATTCCAGTCGTCGTCGGCACGCTCGCGGCGTCGCGGCGAATTTACGGTTTCGGCTTGCAATGCCAACCGGAAGAGATCGTCGAGCGCTGGAACAAGGCGCAGAGCCAGCCCATCCCGCCGAAGATCGTCGAGAACGCGCCGGTGCACGAAGTCGTCTATACGGGCGCGTCGCTGCTGGAAAAAGGCGGCTTGGGCGAGTTTCCCGTCCCCATCTCCACGCCGGGTTACGACTGCGGCCCGTTTACCACGGCGTCGCACTGGTTCACCCGAGATCCCGAGACCGGCATCATCAACGTCGGCAACTATCGCGGCCATATCAAAAGCCCGACCCGAACCGGCGTGTTTCTGAGTTCGAGCAATCACGGCGGCTATCATTGGCGCAAATGCAAAGAGCGGGGCATTCCTTTACAGGCGGCGCTGGTGATGGGCGCGCCGCCCTGTGTGGCCTATACCGCGCCATCGCGAATTCCTTTCAGCGTGAGCGAACTCGACGTTGCCGGTGGTCTCGCGGGCGCGCCCATCGAAGTGGTGCGGTGCAAGACCAACGACGTCTTGGTGCCGGCCAGTGCGGAGATCGTGATCGAAGGTGAGATCTCGACGGAGTTTTTGGAACCGGAAGCGCCCTTCGGTGAGTCCACCGGATATATCGCCGAGAAATTGCTCAATCCCTATTTCGAAGTGAAGTGCATCACGCACCGCAAAAATCCGATCCTCGCCACGATCATCAGCCAGATGCCGCCGAGCGAGTCGAGCGTCATGCGCCAGGTCGCCGCGGAGGGCAACTATCTGCGCTTCTTGCGCGACCAGTGCAACATTCCCGGCATCGTCGAAGTCGTTTTTCACAGCATCGCCGTGCGGCAGATATGCGTCATCAAGATGAAAAAAATCAACCAGGCGCATGTCTGGCAGGCGCTGCACAGCATGGTCGGTTATAATCCGGCGACGGGAAAAATGGTTATCGCAGTCGACGATGACATCAATCCGCGCAACCTGGACTCGCTTTTCTGGGCCATGGCATTCCGCATGCAGCCGCATCGGGATGTGTTAATCATCCGCAACCGCACGCCGCAGATGGACCCGTCGGTGTTTCCGCCGGGGCAGGTGACCGGCCATTCTTTGGACGAGAGCGCCGGCGCTTCGGCGATGCTAATCGACGCGACCCGCAAATGGGATTACCCGCCGGTATCTTTGCCGAAGAAGGAATACATGGAGCGCGCCAAGCAGCTTTGGGAGCGGCTCGAACTGCCGAAGCTCAATCCGCAGGAACCGTGGTATGGTTATAATCTGGGCCTCTGGTCGGACGAGGACGAAGAAGATGCCCAGGCGGCATTGAGAGGGGATCACTACCAGACCGGCGAGAAGCGCGCCGGGCAACGGGTTGCGGTGAAAATCAAGTCGTGAAAACCATCTACGTAGATATGGACGACGTGCTGTGCGAGACGGCGCGGCGGTTTCTGGCGGTTATTGAACGGGAATTCGGCAAGCAAATCGCTTATGACGCGCTGACGGATTTCGATTTTGAACGAAGTTGCAATCTGACGCCGGGCGAGCGGGCCAAGCTTTACGAGATCGTTCATCTCGATGACGAAATCCTCAGCATCGAGCCGATTCCGGATGCCATCGATGTGCTCAACGGATGGGTTGGCGCGGGCTATGAAATCGCCATCGTCACCGGACGACCGCCCGACACGTTTACCGCGTCAACCGAGTGGCTGGCGCGCTTCAAGGTTCCCTACCACAGCTTCACAGTGGTTGATAAATACGGCCGGTTCCAGACTGAAAACACCGCCGGCCTGTCTCTGACTGAGCTTGCCACGCAACAATTTTGCTGGGCGGTGGAAGACTCTTTGCCAATGGCGAAATTCTTGGCGACGGAAATGAAGCTCGCCGTCGCGTTGTTGGACCGCCCGTGGAATCAAGCCGACACCGAGCCTGGGCAAATTACCCGTTACGGCCATTGGCGAGAGATCGGCCAGGCGTTCGGTCGTTGAACAGGGCTTTTTCGTTTGGGCGCCGGTGTTGCCTCCGAGTGGTATGCGAAACAGCCCAAGAAAGTTTTGCGTAGGATTGTCTTGTGAAGCGTTCTACGACCGTCTTCTTTGATCTTGATGGGACCTTATGCGATCCGCGGGAGGGGATCGTTCGATGCCTTAAGTACGCCTTGGACCAACTGGGGTATCCCGCTCCGCAGGATAACTACCTGGTGCGTTACATCGGACCGCCGCTGCACGAGAGTCTTGGCACGCTGCTCGAATCAAGCGATGCTCAACTCATAACCCGCGCAGTCGAGTTGTATCGTCAGCGATTCGTCTCGAAGGGGATTTTCGAGAACGCCGTGTACGGGGGCTTGGAAGCCGCTTTGGACGCGCTTCGCAGAAAAGATCTTCGGCTCCATGTCGTAACGTCGAAACCATCGGTATTCGCCACTCCGATCATAGAGCATATCGGGCTACGCAAGTATTTTGACCGTATCTATGGTTCGGAGCTGGATGGCACGCGAGCGGATAAAAGCGCGCTTATTGCTCATGTTCTGGCTGAGGAGCGGGTGCCGGCAGCCGGCGCGATCATGGTTGGCGACCGCGAACATGATGTTCGAGGCGCTTTAGCAAACGGCGTCACGCCGGTTGGCGCGCTATGGGGCTACGGGTCGCGGGAAGAACTCCACCGCGCCGGAGCGTCACTGCTGTGCGAGAATCCTGGAATGTTAGTGGAGACGCTATCGTCTTACCGACTATGTTAGGACCGGTCCTATGAAAAACAATCGTGTCATCGAATTGGATCCGAAAGAACGCGTGCTCGAGAAGGCCAGGAAATACACGGAGTCGATCGAACTATTTCTTGAGGAGGAGGATCAGGCCGTCTCCGTGATGTTGAAAGCTCTAAAGCATGCCGGCAGAGAGCTTAAACGAGAGATCATGTTCGTCCTCGGGTCGTTCGCCAAAGAGAAAGTCGTCTGGCCATTGTTCGACATGATGACCGATACTTCAGAAAATGAGGAGGTCCGGCATGATGCTTCCATCCAACTAAGTGTGATCGGGCCGCTCCTAAAAGATCCCCAGCCGCTTATCGAGCGATTGCTGAAAGAGGTTGAGAGCGTAGACGCTGAACGAAGGCTTCACGCGACTTTTGCCATAGGATGGGAGGGAAACGTTCAAGCCGCGCTGCCTCTGATCGAGCGGCTCTACGACAGCGACTCCCATGTGCAGGAAACCGCCGTCAATGCTCTGTGCAATCTCCGGGACGACAAAATCTTGAAGCTGCTTGTAGACCGCCTTGAACATGGGTCGTTGGAGCAGAAGAGGGTTATCCTATTCAACCTGTGGCGATTTTCTTCCAGGGAAAAAGAAGTCACGGAGGTCTATCTCAAATACTTGGAGCATGAGAATCCAGAACTGCGCTTTGATGCGCTGGTTTGTTTAGGGCCAATGACCGAGGTCCGGCAGCACGGCGAGACCTATCGGAAATGTCTGAAGGATCAAGACGAGCGCGTTCGGGAATTGGCACTAAAGAGATTGGCTAAAGAAGGCGGGGAGGCGGTTTTGCAATCGTTGCGAGCTGAGATTGAGACCCTTGTCAATGATCCGGACATGAAAGTCAAAAGAGCTGCCCTGGAGGCCCTGAGAAGGAGTTAGCGCATGCCGATCAGACATTCAAGATTTTAAAGCAAGGAAACGTTCGCGCTACCGGCGCATTTCCTTCAGAGCCTCGTCCACCAGCGACGGCTCGACGACCATTTGCGGCGTGACGGTTGCGGGGATTTGCTTGGCGTCCTTTTCGATTTGCAGAAGTATATCCACGCCGTCCAGCGGCACGCGGCCGTCGCGGCTAAACGCGTTGACGACCGCGTCGTAGGACTCGCGGGCGAGTTTTTCGTCCATATTGAAGCGTTTGCGGATGACTTCCGTCGTTCCCGCCGCATTGGCCTGAATGAATCTCAGAGCTTCGATCTCGGCCTTCAAGAGTCGTTTGACTTGCGCGCGGTTGCTCTTGATTCTGTCGATGGTCGTGCCGAGACCGGAAAACGGTATGACGACGTAGTCAGCCGTTTGCGCTAACACCGGAAAACCTTCGCGCTTCAGTTGCAAGGAAAACGGCGGCGCGAGAACGACGGCGTCGACGCGCCCGAACTTGAATGTGTCGTACACCAGCTTTTCATCGCCGATGGCCAGGATCTTCACTTCCTTATCCGCGTCGATACCGAAATGGCGCAGAGTCATGCGCGTGCTGATGTGATTGGTTCCGCCGATCGACGTCAGTCCGATGGTCGCGCCTTTAAGCTCTTTTATGTTTTTGAATTTGTTTTGCGCGATGATGGTAAAGAATGGAGCTTTGATGCCCGTCGATATGGCACGCACGGGAAGACCTCTGGCGGCGGAGCGGATAACCGAGCCAATGAGTTCGGCGTAATGG
>DASWHT010000286.1:0-8601 GCA_036398075.1 Binatia bacterium
ACTAACGCACCTCTTGGCGGACCTGTTCCCGGACTCCACCCATGTCCGAGAATTGAGTCTGCAAGAGGCAAATGATTCAGTGGTCTGGGAGTCGGCTAAGCAGCATGGTTTTATGATTGTGTCGAAGGATTCGGATTTCCACCAGCGAAGTTTCGTCTTCGGTTTCCCGCCGAAGGTGATCTGGGTTCAGTTGGGTAACTGCACGACCACTGAGGTTGAGCAAGTGATTCGTAAGGACTTTGACGCGATCAAAGCGTTTTATGAAAATACGGAGGCGGCATTCCTTGTCCTTTCATGACGGCGTGGTTGCTGAGAGGGCTCTTTAGCAGCGCGCCTGGGATTTTACAACTCACCGGGGAGCGGCTGTCTTTCACGGCGATTAGTTCTGGAACGCTGTGGGGGCTCCAACTTCGCACGTTGGAGGAAATGGCACAGCAACAAGGCTTGGTAGATGGATTAAGAAGAGACACGGGGGTCGGGAGTCTTTTATTACATAGCTCCGCATGCTTCCATCATATCTCATGAAGGATATTACGAATTGGCAGCCTTGCATGCGCCCGACGCGCACAACCTTCACGAATTGAAGAAGAAGCAAAAGCGCCGAGAGCGGACTTGCCCGGCGTTTTTCTATAAACCAAAAGAAGTTCAATTCTAACGTGTCACGAACTCACATCATCGCCTTTCGAGTCGTATTAGCTGTAGCTTTGCTAGCCATTACGCATCTCGCATTCACGCCGCAGCAATATCCCGTGCTAAAAGACATATCTGACAAAGCAAACCACATTTTCGCATTTTATGTTTTGGCATTGTTGGTCGATTTTTCGTTTCCTAACGATAGGTTGGGATTTTCCAAGGTAATTGCGTTACTAAGCTACGGGTTATTGATTGAAGTCATTCAGAATTTCTTACCCAATCGAACATCTTCATTGCTCGATGTGCTTGCGGATGGGGTTGGGATTGCCGGCTACAGGTTTTCTCTCCCGGTACTAAGGCATGTCCCGTTGTTTAGACGCCGTTGGGCCGCCTAACGCGGATTCGTTGACAAAAAGTTTCTCCAGCGAGAAGCTGTCCACGATAATCGCGCAGCAAAGGAATCACGAAATGAACGATCACGACAAGCGTCTCTGCTTCCGAGAGATTTTGCATGCACCGGGAGGAGTCATGGCGCCGAGCGCGCCGGACCCAATGTTCGCGCGCTTGATCCAAGACTGCGGTTACAAGCTTTTCCACCTTGCCGGCAACGGGATGCATCGGAGCCTCGTGCTTCCCGACTGCAGCATGGTAACGATGACCGAGATGGCGCACCGAGCGGGCACAGTTGCAGAAGTCCTGGATATCCCGATGCTGGTTGATGGCGAGACCGGCTATGGCGGGCGCTTGCAAACCGCGCGGGCCGTGCGCATTTTCGAGCGCGCCGGCGTCGCCGGTATCCGATTTGAAGATAGTATGTTTGGCCAAAATGGCATCGATGATGTTCGTCCTCCAGTGCCGGTCTTGGAGATGGCCGATAAGATCAAAGCGGCCGCCGACGCGCGTGCCGATACGGCTTTGGTTCTTGTGGTCCGCTGCGATGCCCGGGCGGTGGAATCCCGCGAGCAAGTGCTGCAGCGGATTGGGGCGTATGTCGAGGCCGGCATTGATGCCGTCGGCGTTCATCTGACGGACGCCGAGGACCACAAATGGTTCGGCGCGACTGCGCCCGCGCCACTCATAAACCCTTGGCCGCGGGCAGGCATAGATACGATGGCCGAATTCTTCGCGCTGGGCTATAAAGTGGCGCTCGTAACTTCGAGCGTCTCGATGGCCGCGCTGGCCGCGGCTCGAACGATGCTTTTAGAGCTGAAAGGCACGGGGCGCCAGGACCATTACTTTGCCAACAGCCCCGGCTTCGACGAGGTACGCCGCTGGTACCGCGATCTAGGATTTCGCCCCACCAAGCCCTTTGAATGAGGGAGGTGGCATTGCGCTTGACACCCGATGGGAGTGTCCACTAGCATGCGCCCACCTGATTCGCCAAAAGCTCTATCCAAGGAGGCGACTATCATGCGTCGTATCTCGTTTCTGCTATCGATCCTCTCGCTCCTCGTAAGCGGAACGAACCTCCGCGCTCAGAGTTACCCCAACCAACCCATCAATCTGGTCCTGCCGTATGCGCCAGGGGATACTGGCGACGTTGCCGGCCGGGCGATGGCCGAGGAACTGGCGAAGATTCTCAGAGTCCCCGTTGTTCCGGTTAATCGTCCTGGAGCCGGGGCCATCACAGGGACGGAGAGTGTGGTCAAGGCGAAGAAGGATGGGTACACGATTCTAATCGCGCCGAATGCGGCGTTGATTTCGAGCCGCGTCATGAACCCGGATACTGTTCGATACGATCCCCTCAAGGATCTCACCCCCTTGGGCATGGCTACGCGGAGCCCAGTCGTCGTGGCTGTGCGAGGCGACGCCGAGTACAAAAGCTTTCGGGAGTTTATCGAATACGCCAAGAAAAACCCCGGCAAGGCTCGCGTCGGTACCTTCGGGGTTGGGAGTGGCGGGCATTTTGCGGTGGAGATCATTAACAGTTTGAGCGGGGCCGGATTGACGATGGTCCCGTTTAAAGGAGCGTCCCCGGCCGTGACGGCGGTCTTGGGCGGACATGTCGAAGCCGTTGCTCCGGCCCTCGGTACCGTCACGGGCCACTTTAAGAGCGGTGGCCTTAAGGGGGTCGTGATCTCCAGTAAGTTTCCCGAGTTTCCTGATATCCCTACGCTCCCGCAGTTGGGTTACCGGCAGAATTTCTGGGGTGTCTGGTGGGCCTTCTTTGCGCCGGCTGGACTCAGCGCCGAGGTTACAGCGGTGCTGGTCCCGGCGATCGAAAAGGCGGCCAAAGACCCCGGTATCGCCGCTAAGCTTGCCGCACTAGGCATAGTTCAGGACTACGCGCCTCCAGAGAAGCTTCTCGCTGAAATACGCGAGGAGCATAGAACCGTAGAAGAGATCGCCAAGAAAGCCGGGCTCATAAAGTAAATTCAATGTCAGAAAGGAGATGGCCATCATGAAAAGTCTGCTGAGCAGTTTGACCGCGGCGTCGCTCCTGTCGATTGCCACTCCTCATCTCGGCGCGCAGGGCTACCCCAATCAGGCCATCAACCTCGTAATGCCTCTCGCCCCTGGAGACGCCGCCGACATAGCCTGTCGCGCTATGGGCGAGGAGCTATCCAAGCTGCTCAAAGTGCCGATCATCGTGATCAACAAGCCGGGAGCCGGTGGGACGTTGGGCACCGACAGCGCCGTTAAGGCGAAGAAGGACGGGTACACGATTCTTTTGACGAACAATGCCGCCTTGATCTACAACCGGATTCTCACGCCAGAATCCGTTGCCTATGATCCCTTCAAGGATCTTGTGCCGCTGGGTTTGGCCACGCGGTTTCCCTTACTCCTCATCGTTCGGCCGGACGCGCCTTACAAGAGCTTCAATGAGATGGTGGAGTTTGCGAAAAAAAATCCCGGCAAGATTCGCGTCGGCACGGTGGGAGCGGGATCTGTGGGTCATTTCACTCTGGAGATCATCAACTCGCTCACCGGCGCCGGGCTAACCATGGTGCCGTTCAAAGGAGCCTCCCCCGGAGTGACGGCCCTGTTGGGGGGGCATGTGGAGGGAGGGGTCCTGGCCCTCGGCACGCTACTCAGTCACGTGAAGAGCGGCGCGATGAAGGGAATTCTCACCTCGAATAAGATTCCTGAATATCCCGAGATTCCCACCCTGCCTCAACTGGGCTACCGCCAGAACCTTTTTGGCGTCTGGCTGGCGTTCTTTGCGCCAACCGGAGTGCCGGCCGAGGTGACAAAGGCGCTGATTCCCGCCATTGAAAAGGTGGTGAAGGACCCGGCGGTTGCCGCCAAGCTCGCCGGACTGGGTATGGTCCAAGATTATGTGCCTCCCGAGAAGCTCTTCGCTGAAATACGCGAGGAACATAGAACCGTGGAAGAGATCGCCAAGAAGGCCGGACTGATAAAGTAAATCTCTATGTCGAGAGATCTGACCAGCGGTCTTTTCTGGCTGGCCATCGCTGTTCTTATCTGCCTCGAGGGCTTCACCCATCTAAAGCTCGGCACCCTTCGCGCGCCCGGACCAGGCTTCTTCCCTTTCTGGGGCGGCCTGCTTCTCGGAACTCTCTCTTTGATACTTCTTGCGCGCCCGCTCAATTCCCGCGAGCGGTTCGGATCCGGCGCGATCCCGTGGCCTGCGCTTCTGGTGGTTCTCGGCGCGGTCCTGTCCTATCTCCTCTTCCTGGAAACCGTCGGCTTTGCGCTCGTCACGTTCTTCTTCCTGCTGCTCCTATTTCGCTTAGGAAAGACTGGATGGATCAAAAGCTGTGCGTGGGCTGTGGTCGCCACAGCGCTCGCCTATGCGCTCTTCCGGCTCTGGCTTAAGGTGCAGCTGCCGCGCGGATTTTTCGGACTCTGATTTATGGAGATCATTCAGGGTGTCCTCAACGGGTTTCAGGTCGCGATTCAGCCCATAAATCTCCTCTATTGCTTCATTGGGGTCTTTATCGGGACGCTGGTTGGCGTGCTTCCGGGTCTGGGACCGGCCGCAGCCATCGCGCTCCTTCTGCCGTCCACATACGCGCTCTCACCGGTGTCATCCATCATCATGCTGGCCGGAATCTATTACGGCGCCATGTACGGTGGCTCGACAACTTCCATCCTCGTCAATATTCCCGGTGAGGCGGCGTCGGTCGTCACCTGTCTGGATGGCCACGCCATGGCGCGCCAAGGACGAGCGGGTCCGGCGCTGGGCATTGCCGCCTTCGGCTCCTTTTTCGCCGGCACGCTAAGCATCGTCTTTCTCACGTTGCTCGCGCCGATTCTGGTGAAAGTTACGTTGAGCTTTGGGCCGCCGGAGTACTTTTCTTTGATGGTGCTCGGCACCACGCTGGTTACCTATTTTACCCAAGGGTCGATGGTGAAGGCCCTCATGATGGCTCTTGTGGGCGTTCTTCTCGGCAGCGTGGGCGTAGACACGATCAGCGGGCGTTACCGCTTCACCTTCGGGATCCAAACCCTGATGGACGGCCTGGGCTTGGTGCCGGTAATCATGGGGCTGTTCGGGATTTCCGAGGTTCTGCTCAATCTGGAACAATTGGTTCAAGAGCGCACCGTCTATGCTGCGCCCACCGGAGGGCTGCTGCCGAACCGCGAGGAGTGGAAGCGCTCCGCGATGCCCATCTTGAGAGGATCGCTGCTTGGTTTCTTTCTCGGAATCCTACCGGGGGCGGGCGCGATCATCGCGTCATTAGCCTCCTACGCCGTCGAGAAAAGGGTCTCCAAGTATCCTGAGAAGTTCGGGAGTGGGGCGATTGAAGGGGTGGCGGGACCTGAAGCGGCCAACAATGCGGCGGCAGGCGGAGCTTTTATCCCGCTCCTCACGCTGGGAATCCCGGCAAACCCGGTGATGGCGATCCTGCTCGGCGCGCTGATGATCCATGGGCTTCAGCCAGGGCCGCTGCTCGTCGAGCGCGCGCCGGATTTATTTTGGGGAACCATCGTCAGCATGTATATCGGCAACGCCATGCTGCTGGTTCTCAATCTCCCCCTGATCGGAATCTGGACGCGGCTGCTCCGCGTCCCCTACGCTCGCCTCTTCCCTTTCATACTGCTCTTCTGCCTCATCGGCTCTTACAGCGTCAGCAACAATGTCGGAGACGGGGTGGTGATGTGGATCTTCGGGGTCCTGGGATATCTCCTGAGGAAGTTCGAATACGAGGCGGCGCCATTGATCCTGGCGATGGTAATCGGGCCGATGATGGAGGAGGCGCTTCGTCAATCTTTGATTCTTTCCGCCGGGAGCTTCACCATCTTCCTCGAAAAGCCCATCTCAGCCGGATTCATTCTCGCCGCAGCGCTTCTCCTTGTCCTCCCTCTCCTCACCCGCAGGAAGGGACTGGCGAAGGCGTGGACGACCGTCCCGGGGAAATTTTCCGATTAGGATCCAGATGATGCAGCGCGGACTTTACATCGCGACTTTTCCGCCAGCAGGGGTGCTGAAAAACCGCCGTTCACCCTTCGACCAGGCTCAGGGCGAACGGTGTTCGCTTTGAATGCATTAATAAATTTCCGTTCATGCTGAGCCCGTTCAAGCATGGAATTCCTTTTTTCAGCACCCTGCCAGCGTTACTATCGGCCGCATGGGGTTCATTCCGAAGCGTTTGTCCCATCCCGCTTTAAACCAATGGCTGATCGCGCCCGCTTAACTCGAGCGCCTACGCTTCATCCGCCTCTCCGTACCCGTACTCATCCCGTTCGGTATAGTTCTCAAAGCGGGTGTATTCGCCCAGGAAGGCCAGTTTGACCGTGTCGGTGGGGCCGTTTCGTTGCTTGGCGACGATGACTTCGGCGACGCCTTTCTTGCTGTCGTCATTTTTGTTGTAGACCTCGTCGCGGTATATAAACATGATGACGTCGGCGTCCTGTTCGATGGCCCCGGATTCGCGCAAATCCGACATTTGCGGGCGGCGGTCGCCGCGGTCTTCGACGCGGCGGTTGAGCTGCGAAAGCGCGATGATCGGCACGCTCAATTCTTTGGCCAGCGCTTTGAGGGAGCGCGAAATTTCGGAAATTTCCTGTTCACGGTTGGATGCCCCTCCCATGCCGCGCATCAGCTGCAAATAATCGACCACCACCAGGCCGATTTTTTTTGACCGGTCGCGGACCAGGCGGCGCGCCTTGGCGCGTAGTTCGAGCACCGAAATTGCCGGCGTATCGTCGATGTAGATCGGCGCGTCGTGCAGCTTCCCGGCCGCTTTGGCGAGCAGCGGGAAATCCCGCTCTCCGAGATAACCGGAACGCACTTTTGAGCTATTGACGCGCGCCTCGGAACAAAGCATGCGCAGCACCAACTGCTCCTTGGCCATTTCTAGAGAAAAAATCGCCGCACCGGTACCGTTGAACGCCGCGTGGGCTGCGACGTTAAGAGCGAGCGCGGTTTTACCCATGCCGGGCCGCCCGGCGACGATGATCAAGTCCGACGGCTGAAGCCCGGCGGTAAGCTTGTCCAGGTCCTCGTAGCCGGTGGAAACGCCGGTGATCATCTCTTTGCGCTCGTAGAGCTTCTCGACGGTCTTCAGCGTGTCCTTGATCATCTCGCCGACGGAAACAAAGGACGCCTTTATCTTCTTTTCCGAGATTTCGAAGATCACCTTTTCGGCGCTGTCGAGAAATTCTTCGACGTTGCCCTGCTCTTCGTATCCCCTGGTGGCGATCGCCGTCGCGCAGGTAATCAGGCTGCGCAAGATCGCCTTTTCGCGAACGATGCGGGCGTAGTAAGCGATGTTGGCCGCAGTGGGCACGAAATCGGCCAGCGACACCAGATAGGCGGTGCCGCCCACGGCCTCCAACTCGCTGCGGCCCTTGAGGCACTCGCTCAAGGTTATGACGTCCGCCGGCTCGCTGCGGTCGGAAAGCTCGATCATGGCGCGAAAAATCTTTCGGTGCGACTCGCGGTAAAAATCCTCCGGGCGCAAAAGTTCCAAAACGACGTTGATCGCATCGTTCTCAAGCAGGATGCCGCCCAGCACGGAGGATTCCGCTTCGAGGTTTTGCGGCGGGATTTTGTGGAGATTGTCCTCAAGAGTTGCCATGGGTCAAGTTGCCGCCATCGGCTAAATTGTTCGAGCTAGGTAAATGGCCGAGCCGATGTTTTAGTTGCGAATCTTTGCACCCATTGCGAACTAAAATCAATAGAAATGTTCGCCGAATCGGGCGATTTCTCATGAGTTTCGGCGGCAAAGGTTGCTGTTGATAAACTCTAAACGCGAAAACTCGTTGGCCCGCGCGGACTTTCGCTGACCCGGCCACCGTTCGTACACAGCTTATTCACAGATCAATCGACCCTTGGCGCGGCTGGGATGGAAAATGTCAGCGGCTGCATTCGCACCCCAAGCGGTTACCGACCGGCGCGGAGAGCAAGGCCTCGATTCGCCGCCGCGCCAGGGCTACGGATACGCCGCGGTGACCGTCGTATGAATGCCGCCGCGGACGTTAAAGTCGCCGACCACGGTCATCGACTTGGGCCGGATGGCCTGCACCAGGTCATCCAGAATTTGATTGACCACCGCCTCGTGAAACGCCCCTTCGTTACGATAGGACCAGAGATAGAGCTTGAGCGACTTGAGCTCGACGCAGAGTTCCGCGGGCACGTAGCGGACGCGTATGTTGGCGAAGTCCGGTTGTCCCGTGCGCGGGCACACGCAGGTGAACTCGGGACATTCCATGTTGATCTCGTAATCGCGCTGGGGGCGCGGATTAGAAAAAGTTTCGAGAATCTTGCTCGGCTCAGTCGCCATGAAGCGATCTTAACGCAGCGCGAACTTAATTCCAACGCGCGCCCGCTAACTTGACAAGGATACGGGGCGATGATAGCCGGTCGAAGTAACCGAAGCCACGACTGCATTCGCCATTTCGGAGGAACAACATGAGCAAACCCAAGGAGCCAAGGGCGGGAGAACGGCTCACCGAACAAGAAGCCCAAGCCTATGTGGATTATCTCTATTCGACGCTTTACAAATACGCCCACGAGAAAATCCACAAAGGCTACTTCATGACGCAGCTGCGCGAAGG
>DASWHT010000287.1:0-6122 GCA_036398075.1 Binatia bacterium
CCGGCGGCGGACTCTTATCCAACTCCCCGAAGTGGCCCTGAATGGGACATGAAACATCGGCCGCCAAGTCCGATGGCGCCGGGCGATCATTGCCCCACTTGGAGTAGACGCCGCCGCCGTAAAAATCGACGGCGGCTTTGAAGGACTTGCTTGCGGCGGCCATCAGGAACGCGATGCGCCCGTCCATGCAGAAGCCGACGACAGCCAAACGTGACGTGTCTACGTTGCCGCAGCCGCGAAGGTAATTGATCGTCGCATTGACGTCACTGATTACATTGGTGTCGCGGCGGAAGTGTCTAAGATTCTCCGTTTCTTCCGGCGTATTTGGTTCACCCTCGCGATGATAAAGCTGCGGCGCAATGCCGACATAGCCTGCTTCGGCGACCCGCCGCGTCATTTCCTGGATGAATTCCCGCACCCCGTCCTTGTTCTGCATGACGACGATTGCCGGAAACGGGCCCGCGCCGTCCGGTTGGGCGACATAGAGCCCCATGGGGCTATTATCGACCATCACTTTTTCCCAAGAAGTATTCATGAAAAACCTCCAAAAGTTTTTAGATGCTTTCCTTGCACTATTAGTTCGCTTCGCCGGATCATGTCAACCGGCCAAAGTTTGCGGAGGTCGGGAGTATTAATATTTAAACGGGATTGCTATGATACAAACCACGATTGCTGGTCTGGTTCGTGACCGCGATTTGAAATATCGATGAATTTTCTGAACAAGGCAAATCTCGCCGCGACTACCGGCAAGCCCAGCTTCTTCCGTTCGGCATGGCTGATTTGCGCCTGCCTGGTGAGTATAGCTTCTATGTCTCTGGCGGCGGCCCTGTCCGCTCCGGCGGGCCGCCGGCCGGCGCAATCCTTCGAACTTGCTTTTAAGGAGTACAAGCTCAAAAACGGCTTGCGCGTCATACTTGCCGAAGATCACAGCGCGCCGACTTTCTCGATCTGTGTCACCTACAATGTAGGATCGCGGGACGAACGCCCGGGGCGCACCGGTTTTGCCCATCTGTTTGAGCATATTTTGTTTCAAGGCTCGGAAAACGTCGGCAAGGGCGAACACATTATTCTAGTTCAAAACAACGGCGGCAGGGCCAACGGCACGACGAATCCAGACCGGACCAATTACTATGAAACGCTGCCGGCCAATCAGCTGGAGCTGGGGATCTTTCTTGAGGCGGACCGGATGCGCGCGCCCAATATCACGCAGGCTAACTTCGATAACCAGCGGCTCACCGTGCAGGAGGAAAGGCGGCAGAGCTACGACAATCGGGCTTACGGTAAAACCTACGAGGCGATAATCGAGACCGCCTATGACGGCTTCGCCTACAAACATTCCACCATCGGCTCCATGGAAGACTTGAACGCCGCCACCCTCAGTGACGCGGCGGAGTTCTTCCGTACTTACTACGCGCCCAACAACGCGGTCTTATCGTTGGTCGGCGATTTCAAAACCGAAGCCGCGCTGAAACTGATTAAAAAATACTTTGAAAATATTCCAGCGCAAACGCCGCCGCCCGCGCCGAACGTCGCTGAACCGGAACAAAAAGCCGAACGTAGAAAAACTATCGAGGACAACTTCGCCCCGACCGCGCGCATCGACATGGTCTACAAGATTCCGCCGGGTGATAGCGCCGACTGGTATGCGCTCGGCGTGGTCGGCCAAGTGCTATCGCACGGCACGTCGTCGCGGCTGCACCAAAAACTGGTAAAGGAAAAAGAAATAGCCCAAAGCGTGTCCGCCGGTCCGGACGAAAGGCGCGGGCCGTCGCTCTTCTGGTTTTCGCTCGGCGCGCGGCCGGGGAGCGATCTGGCGGTGCTGGAAAGGCTTGTTTACGACGAGATCGAGCGCTTGCAACACGAGCTGATAGCGGATTGGGAGCTGGACAAAGTGCGCATGCAGCTCAGGCGCGAGCAGGCGCAGCAACTCTATAGCACGCGCCGCCGCGCCAACAGCCTGGGCCACTACACCGTCTATTATGACAATCCCAATCTGATCAACACTGTCTGGCAGAAATACCAGAACGTCGGGAAGGGCGACCTGCAACGAGTCGCGAAGAAATATTTTAATGAAGGCAATCGAACCGTCATCATTACCATGCCGAAGGCTAAAGCTGCGGCTTCCCCAGCGGACAACCGCTAGCAGGCTGCTTTAAAAGACTCATATGCCAATAGTTAAGCATATTCGCGCTCAATCGCTCAGTGGGGACTGGAGTACTGGAGTGGTGGAGTGGTGGAGTGATGGGTCTCGGACCCAACACTCTAATACTGCATTACTCCAACACTCCATTTCATTCGCGCGCCTCGCCTCTCAGATCTTTTCGAGGAGCTTGAAAAAAGAGTTTTTCGGCACTCTCCGGGGATTTAGCTCGGTGCTCCTCTGTGCGATGGCGTTGGCAGCGCAGCCAACGCTTTGGGCGCAAGAGACTGAAACGCCCGCGCCGAGCAAAGTCGAACGAAAAAACCTGGCGCCGGTATCGCGTGACGTGCTGCGCATAAAGCTGCCGAAGCCGGTGGAAGCCAGGTTGAAGAACGGTCTCACGGTGCTGGTCATGGAGGATCGCCGGGCTCCGTTCGTCTCGATCCAGTTGTATATCGGCGGGGCGGGCGCGCTGTTTGAGCCAGCCCCGTTGGCCGGTTTGGCCAGTACCACGGCGCAGATGCTCCGAGAGGGGACGAAGTCGCGCACGAGTATTCAGATTGCCGAAGCGATCGACCGTTTAGGCGCGAACCTTGGAGCCGGGTCTTCTTTCGGTTCTTCCGAAGTTGTGCTGAGCGCGTCGGGTTTGAGCGATAACTTCGACGCGTGGTTTGAAATTGTGCTTGATGTCTTGCTCAACCCCAGTTTCCCCGCCGATGAGCTGGAGAAGCTCAAACAACGCCAGCGCGTGCAGCTGCGCCAGCAGCGCTCGTCAGCGAATTTTCTCGCCAGCGAGCGTTTCAATCGAGCCGTTTACAATGGCCATCCCGCTGCCATCGTGTCCCAAAATGGGAAATCGGTCGACGCGTTGAACCGAGAAATGCTCGTGCAATGGCACCGCGAGCGCTACGGACCACAAGACGCGATTCTTGGAGTCGCCGGCAACGTTCGCGCGGCGGAGCTGATTGCGAAGCTGGAAAAATTGTTGGCGCGTTGGCAGGCGAGTGGGATGAAAGAAGCGTGGCCACGCGACCCGGTCGCCGCCAGCGCGCGCAAAGTGTTTCTCGTCCACCGGCCCAATTCCGTGCAAACAACCGTTGCGCTGGGCAACATCGCGATCGACCGCCGTAGCCCGGATTATTTTTCGATGGTCGTAATGAACCATGTGATCGGCGCGGGAAGTTCGGGCCGGTTGTTTCTCAATCTCCGCGAAGAAAAGGGCTACACCTACGGCGTCTACAGCGATTTCAGCGCGCTGCGTTATCCCGGTCCATGGCGCGCCGGCGGTAACATGCGCACGGAAGTGACGGAGCCGGCGCTGGTTGAGTTTTTTAATGAGATCCGGCGCATTCGCGATGAACCCGTTCCCGCCGCGGAATTGGCAGCAAGCAAACGCGCCATCGCGGCGAGCTTTGCTTTGTCCCTCGAGCAACCGTCGGCGCCGCTGAACTTCGCCATCGTAAGCAAGCGCTATGGGCTGCCGGCGGGTTATTGGGATGCTTACCCAGCGAAGATCATGGCAATTAGCGCCGCCGACGTGCGCCGCGTGGCGCGCAAATACTTGAATCCTGAAACCATGCAACTGGTGGCCGTGGGCGATGGCAAAATGATCAAAGCGGGGCTGGAAAAGTACGGCCCGCTAGAGGTTTACGACGACGAAGGGCGTCCCGTCCCTTAACCAGCAGGCCGGTGTGGCCGGTTCAACGTTCAATGTTCAAAGTTCAACGTATCGAATCGAATTTTCCCGTTTCCAAAACCTTGAACGTTGAACCTTGAACTTTGAACAGGACCGACAGAAGCAATAGGCGCGGGTTCCACCCATCGATTGACGGCGACTGAGCATGTCCGCAGAAGCAACTGGAGCGTTGACGGGGCTGCGCGTTCTCGATCTCACCGGGCGCAAAGGTGGTTACTGTGGCCTCTTGCTCGCCAACCTTGGGGCCGAAGTCGTACTTGTGGAACCACCGGACGGTGATCCGATGCGGCGCCAAGGACCCTATAAGAATGACCAGCCGCACGAAGATGGCAGCGTGTCATTCGCCGCCTACCATACCAACAAGCGCGGCATTGTTCTCGATCTCGAAGCCGACGCCGGCCGTGCGACTCTACGCGCGTTGATACGCAATGCCGACGTCATCATCGAAGACAAACCGGTCGGTTATCTAGATAGCATCGGTCTTGGCTACGGCGCGCTCAGCGCGCTCAATCCCGCGCTAGTGATGATTTCGATCTCGGGCTTCGGCCAATCGGGCCCGTACCGGGATTTTAAGACTTCGAGTATCGTCGCCTTCGCCATGGGCGGCCTGATGAATCTGTGCGGCCACCCAGGGCGCGCGCCGCTGATGGGGCCTTGCGATGTCGCTTATCATCTAGGGTCCGTCCATGCCGCCTTCGGCGCGCTCGTGGCGTTGTTCAACCGGCGCGGCGCCGGGCGCGGCGATCATGTCGATGTCTCGCTGCAAGACGTGTTGGTCGCCGATCCGTTTTTGCGCATCATTACTCGCTACAGCGTTACGGGCGAGGTGCCCGAGCGCACCGGCCATAGCCAGGCGACCACGGTGGCGGAAACCTACAAGTGCAAAGACGGCTACGCGCGCATCTTCGTCAACCAGCCGGATCACTGGCGCCGTTTCGTGGAGTGGCTCGGCAATCCCCCGGAGCTTATCGACCCGCAACTCGAGACAGTGCCCAAAAGAATGCACCTGCGGCCGGTGATCGACCGGCTGGTCGAAGCGCGCACGGTAAACTACGACACGGCGGCATTCTTCGAAGAGTTCCAGTCCAGACGGTTGGCGGCAGCGCCGATCAATTCTCCCAGCGCCCTGCTGGCGGACAAGCAAACACAGCATCGCGGCTACGTCGTCGAAGTCGCACATGCCTACTTGGGAAAGCACAAATTTCCCGGCGATCCGTATAAATTTTCCGAAAGCCGGTGGGGCATCGAGCGCGGCGCGCCGCGCCTCGGCGAGCACCAGCATGAAGTGGCACAGGAGTTTTCTCGGCCAGCACCCTGGCTAGACGAATGCGCGGGTCATGGCTCCGCACCTAAAACCGACAAGCTTCCCTTCGAAGGCATTCGTTTCATCAGTTTTCCGACCGGCATCGTCGGACCGGCACTGGCGATTTTGATGGCCGATCATGGTGCCGAAGTGATCGCCATCGAAGCAGGGCGGACATTGCGCAGCCCGCAGCGCGGGCAACGCTGGCAGGTCGCCTCGGACCTCGAAAGCAACCATGGCAAGAAGCGCGTCGCCATCAACATGAAGCATCCCGATGGCTTGGAACTGGCGAAGAAACTTATCGCCAAATCGGACGTGGTCGCGGAAAATTTTAGCGCCCGCGTGATGGCGAGTTGGGGCCTGGATTACCCGCGCATGAAGGAAGTCAAGAATGACATTATCATGGCCAGCCTCCAGGCCTTCGGCCAGACCGGACCGCGGCGCGATTTCGTCAGCTTCGGACCGATTCTCATGTCCTTTTCCGGCATGACGTATCTGTGGCGCGACCCGGAGATCGAGCGGCCCGGCGCCGGCTGCCAAACTGCGTTTCCCGATTTTATCGCGCCCTCTTACGGTGCCATTGCGATTCTCGCCGCGTTGCACCATCGCGCGCGCACGGGCGAGGGCCAGTATATCGATATCTCCCAGGCGGAATCAGCGGCGTCGATGCTCGGCCCCGCCTACTTGGAATATCTCATCAATGGCCGCGAGCCCCAGCCCCAGGGGAACTTCAGTACCTTTGCCGCGCCGCATGGCGCTTACCGGTGTAAAGGCGACGACCGGTGGTGCGCGATTTCAATAGAGACGCAGGAAGAATGGCTCAGATTCTGTGAAGCGGCAGGACACAAAGAATGGGCGTCGGATGCGCGCTTTGCCGACCCTGCGTCGCGGATTGCCCAGCGCGGCGAACTCGATAACTTAGTTGAGTCTTGGACCGTGGAGCACACGCCGCATCAAATCATGGTGATATTGCAGCGCGACGG
>DASWHT010000288.1:0-3496 GCA_036398075.1 Binatia bacterium
TTAGCCGTATTTCCAATTTGAGCTGTTTTCGACATCTCTACTCCACGCCTTGCGCGGAGACTCGAGGCGCGCCGTTTAAGTGTTCAAGCGTTCAAAAGTTCAAGGTTCGCGGACTCTGCCATTGAACCCTTGAACCTTGAACGAGTCTTATTGAACGGCGGGCGAGCACCAATCTCAATCCAATTCGGGCCGGTTCGGCTTGCCGACGAAGCCCGGGCCGAAACCGGCTTCGCTAGCAGCCCAGGCGCCGGCGACCCGGCCGCTGAAGATCGACGGGCCGAGCATCGTCCCTTCTAGACCGGCCTTACCATTAATATGGCCGCCGGCCATACCGGAAACTTCCCCCGCCGCGTACAAGCCCGGGATCGGTTCGAAATATTTATTCAGTACGCGGCATTGCAAATCGGTTTTCACGCCGCCGAAGTTTTTCCGCGCCAGCGGAAAAATTTGAATCGCGTAGTAGGGTGGAGCGTCGAACTTCTTCGATTGCTTCAGCGACTTGCCGAACTTCGGATCTTTCTCCAGGCCGTTGTCGAAGCATTTATTGTACTCTTCGATCTCCGCGAGAAAATTCTTAACGTCCTCCACGCCGGTTTTCTTGGCGAGATCTTCGAGGGTGCCGGCTTTCTTGATATAGGGCGAATTGTTGAGCAGTTCTTCGACCTTCCCACGGTCGATGACGTCGCCGCGGCGATAATAAGGATCGGCAACGTCGATCTTGGCCAGCATCGGCGTGTCGGCAATCGCCCAGGCGTGCGGCGGATTTTGCGCGAGCAGCGCCGGGGTCGCCGACGCGCCGCCGGTGAGCGACTCGTTGTGAAAACGTCTTCCTTGCTGATTGAACCAGATATAGCCGGGCACCATGCGAAAGACCAAGCCGCGTCTTTGCTTTGGGTCGCGGTAATCGGGAGTGGCGTAAACGTAGAACCAGATTTGCTCCATGTGGGTGAAGTAGCCGCCCAGCTCCTTGATCATCTTGTGGCCTTCGCCCCTGGCGCCGAAGCCGGAACCTTCCATGACTTTGGACTTCCTAAACTCGGGCCGGTGCTCCAAAACCATGTCGAGATTGGAATTGAATCCGCCGGTGGCGACTATGACGGCTTTGGCGTGAATTTCTATGGCTTCATTGTTTCTACTCGCCGTGATGCCGCTGACGCGGCCATTGTTCGTGCGCAGTTGGCCCACGCTGGTCGATGTCATGATCGTGATGTTCGGTATTGATTCGGCTGTTTTGATGAGCGCGATCATCAATCCCAGACCGTTGTTGTCCGGTCGGTGCCAGCGCAACACGCGGTTGCCTTCCTGAACTTTCATATCGACCCACCTGGCGCCGCAGCTCTCCGCCCAATGATAGAGGTCGTGCAGCGTGTGCTCGAGATAATATCTCGCCCACACTTCGTCCGCCGCCCCGCCTCCCCATTTCACCCAATCTTCGAAAGCGATATCCGGCGTGTCCTCGATGCCTTGGGCTTTTTGCAAGGGCGTGCCGACGATGCAACAGCCGCCGCCTGAAATTGCCGCAGTGCCGCCGCATTCGTTCGCCTGCTCCAGGACGACGCATTTGCCGCCCGCCCGCGCAACCTCGATGGCGGCGGGAATTCCCGCGCCGCCGCCGCCAATGATCGCAACGTCGGTCTCAATGGTTGATCCAGCCATGTGAAACTCCTTGGAAGATGTCGATGACCGATGGTTTATCATCCTTGTCGCCGCCGGGTCAAACACACTCAAAAAGAAGATCCATGGAAGCGTTCCAATGGTTCCAATCGTTCCAGTCGCTCAGCACGATTTTCGGCGCGAGTAAGGGGACAGTCCCCATTCCGAAGGGGGACTGTCCCATTCCGGGAACGACTGGAACGATTGGAATATTTGGAACTTTTACGGCGCGCAGCGGTATAAGTGGCGCTTGATTTATTCAGGCGCATGACTTAATCGGTAAATACGCGACGACACTCCTCAGCTCGGACTCCCGATTACTCCATCGATAGGGCATCATTGCGGCGCCGTGCGGGCTAAGACGGGAAGCTATGGCCGATATTTTCTTGAGTTACGCGAAAGAGGACCGCGAGGCGGCGCACAAGTTGTCGATGTTGCTCGAAGGGGCGGGATGGAGCGTCTGGTGGGACCGGCGCATTCCAGCTGGACGCACCTGGCGTGACGTGCTCGAAGAGGCGCTCCGCAGCATGGGCTGTATGGTTGTGTTGTGGTCGTCTCATTCCGTTGACAGCGATTGGGTTAAAGAGGAAGCGGAGGAGGCGCGCAGCGTTAAGAAACTCGTGCCGGTGCTGATCGATGCGGTAAATCCGCCGGTGGGTTTTCGCGCCATCCAGGCTGCGGATTTAACGGATTGGGACGGCGCGAGCGAATCCGTTGGCGCGCGCCAATTGATCGCCGATCTTGAATTGCTCATCGGCAAACCGGCGCCGCGAGTCGCGCTTGACTCTAAGCCGAGGGTTCCGCGCGAACAAAAAGCCAGCCAGACTTGGAGTGAAGAAGGAAGCCTGAGTGTCAAGGCGAAGCAGGATCCAGAGCCCCCTGCCCCATCCCGCCGCGATTCGTCAGGAAAGGACGCGGTGCGGTGGAAGATCATTGTTGGCGCCGGCGTTGCGCTCGCTCTGGCGCTCGGAGTGATTGCGCTGTGGCGGGACTCGGCACAGGTGACTGACGAAGTGGCCACGGCGGTGGCCACCGTTCCAACGCGGTCCACTCCGGAAACGCCTCCGGCGCCGAAAGTAGTCACGCTCGGCCTCCATGCTGCACGCCACGAACTCGAACCCAAAGAGAGCTTGAGCTTCTCTCTCCGAGGTCATTGGTCCGATGGCGCAGAAAACGAAATCACGAGCGCCGTCGAATGGTCGAGCAGCAACACGGACGTGGCCATGGTCGATGCCAAGGGGCGAATCACGGCCTTGCAACCCGGGTTGACGGATATCATCGCCCGACACAGTGGCGTTTCGAGTCCGCCTTGGCAGATCAGCGTGAAGGCACTAGAGACTAAAACGCCGGCACCCAAACTAGTGTCGTTGGCTGTCAACGCAAACAAAAAAGACCTGGCGCCTCGGGAAAGGATTGCCCTGCGCGTCACCGGCGGTTTTTCGGACGGGAGTAAGAAAAGTCTCTCCGGCGAAGTCGTTTGGTCGAGCAGCGATGCCGCGGTGGCGTCGGTCAATGCCAAGGGCGAATTGGAAGCATGGCGCGCCGGTAAGACCGGAGTGGTGGCCCGCTTGGGCGAGGTAACCAGCGCACCCTTTGGGGTGGTCGTCAAGGAGCCACCGACGAAGCCCGCCACCGGGCCGGAGGAGCGAAAAAGCCTGGATTATATGCCGGGAAAGATTCCCGACGCGCGGCCGGTTGCGCCGCAGGTCACCGAGGAGCCGTTTAACGCTAGAATTGCGTCTCAGATCAGCCGGGCCAGAGATTATCGCGTTCGGGGAAACTACCGCGCGGCATTGGCGGAATTGGAGGCGAGTCGGGTTATCGTTGTCGATGATGCCAGCGC
>DASWHT010000289.1:0-8570 GCA_036398075.1 Binatia bacterium
ATCTTTTGATTTTTGGATCGGCTCCAATCACGTTCGATGCCACCGGCCCGTCCATAACGTAGCCATTGCCTTCGTAAATGTGTTTGATAATGACCGAGGGATCGATAGCATAGTTGATGGCCTGCCGCACGAGCTTGTTATCGAACGGCTTAAAGACCGGGTTGAGCGCCAGAAAATACATGCGCTGCCCCTGCGCTCTTTCTATGCGAGTCTTCGGATTGCCTTCAATCCGTGATATCTCTTCCACCGGAATATTGTTGATGACATCGCCTTGTCCGGCCAACAAACCCGAAACCCGCGCTGCATCCTCGCTGACCTTGCGCGTCAAGATCTCTTTGATCGCCGCTTTCGGCTGCCAATAATCATCGTTGCGAGTCAACACGAGCTGGCCATCGCGCTGCCAGCTAACGAATTTATAAGGCCCGGTACCGGTGGGATGCTGATGGACTTCACTGCCGTACTTATCCGCCGCCGTCTTGCTGAGGATGTTACGGTTACCCAATCGGCTGAGCAAGATCGCGGTCGGTTCCTTGGTCGTCAAGACGAGAGTGTGATCGTCCGCCGCTTTCATTTCCGTTATGTCCGTTAGAGCATAACGCTGCGGGCTTTTCTTGTGGTTTAAGATCGTCTGGTACGAATGAATTACGTCTTTAGCGGTAAACGGCGACCCATCGTGAAAACGCGCGCCTTTCCTGAGATTGAAGACCCATTTTTTTCCCTGAAATTCCCACGACTCGGCGAGCACGCCGGCGTAGTCCATCTTGACGTAATCAACCTCTATCAGCGATTCGGCCATGTGATTCCAGATGCCATATTCGGGGCTCGATGAGAATGCGTAGGGATCCAGAGAACTCAGACTCACGCTGGTTAGGATCGTCAGCCGATCTGCGGAAGCCGCATAGCCGACTTTCGGCAAGGAGGCGTTCGCAACCAGGCCCATTCCGGCCAGCGCGCTTTGCTTTAAGAAATCTCGCCGATTGATTCCGTCATGGTTTGAGCGCATATGACACCTCGCTTCGTTGAGATGGCTGTTTTTACCGCACTTTCACGAGCACACGCAAACTGAAACCCGCGGGGCACCGCGGCCCTCGAAAAAGCAGCGGCGGAGGAGAACCGTTACGACTGAATTTTCATGTCCCACCCGAGAATCCTCTCATCCGGTCTCTTTCTCCAAATCAGATTTTTCGCGGCGCCGTAAATGTCCGCCAGATTGTAAAGCGGCACGAACGGCACATCTTCCATGAGGATTTTTCCGGCTCGCTGCAATATGGCGATTCGCTTCTTACTGTCGGCGATCTTTTGTTGCTCTTCGATGAGTTTATCGAATTCCGGATTGCTATAGTTGCACCGCTTCGTCGTGCCGGTGCGGAAATATTGATCGTAGAGCGTATCGGCGTCGGTAAGCGAACCGCGGCCGATATAGTAAAAGGGCAGCTTCCCGCCATTGACCCCGTCCTGACCCCAAAAAAGCGCCCATTCCTGGGAGATGAGCTCCACTCTAAACCCCCCCTTTACCATCTGCGCCGCGACCACCTGGCAAACCTCACGGTCTTTTGGATAACGGCCGGCGGAATAGTAGAATTTGACGTCGCATCCGTTGCGGTAACCCGCCTGAGCCAGAAGTTCTTTCGCTTTTTTTGGGTCGTAGGGGTAGCGCTTATGATTCGGGTCCGACCCGAGCACTTGGGGACCCACCGGGCCGTTGATTGGATAGCCGATGCCATCGAAGATATTCTTCACGATGGATGAGGCGTCAACGCTGTAATTTACCGCCTGTCGGACCAGTTTGTTGTCGAAAGGCTTCATCCCGACATTCATCGTCAGGAAAAACATCCGCAAACCTTCAATCTGGTCGACTCGCACCCTCGGATGTCGTTGCAGCCGAGGTACTTCATGGATCGGCACGTTGTTGATAAAATCCGCCTGGCCGGACTCCAGAGCCGCCAGTCGCGCCGAGTCCTCGGTGACTTTGCGAAACACAACCTCTTTGATGGCGGCTTTGCCGCGCCAGTAGTCGTCATTACGAGTGAAAACCATGTTGCCGCCGCGCTGATAGCTGACCAACCTGTATGGCCCGGTTCCGACCAGATTTTGGTACCATGGGTCGCCGGCCTTCTCGGCCGCCTCCCTGCTGACGATAAAGCGATTTTCGATGCGGTCCAGGAAAGTAGCCATTGGCCGTTTGGTCACGAAGATCACCGTATGGTCATCGGGAGTTTGGATTTCCGCGACATCCTTAAAATTTGGCGCCTGTAAGCTTCCTCCCTTGGTATCCTTCATCTTGTCGACGGAGAAGACTACGTCTTTAGAAGTCAGCGGGGCGCCGCTGTGAAACTTGATTCCTTTCCGGAGTTTGAAATCCCAGCGCTTGCCGTCAAAATCCCAGGACTCGGCCAGGACGCCGACATAGTCTTTTTTGTCAGTGTCGTATTCGACGAGAGCTTCTATCACATGCTGCCAGTTCCCATAGATGGGGCTGGAGCTATGATTGTAAGGATGGATAGAGTCGGCCACGCTGGAATGGTAGATCGTAACCCGGTCGCGGGAGGCGGCAAATGCATCCCGCGCGATATACGGACCGACCATCGCGCCAACGCCCATGGCCGCGCTTTGTTTCAAAAAGTCTCGTCTGCTGACTCCGCGATTCTTCTCTGCCATAAATTCTCCCGTTTCTTTACGGATGTTCTTCTCGGATCCCCATCTCAAACTTTGCATCTCGGACTTTATCGCACCATCCTATCTTTGTCTTCTCAGCTTCGGATCGAAGATATCCCTCAATCCATCGCCGAGCAAATTTATGCCGAACACGGTAACGAAAATGGCGAGCCCGGGAAAAATTGTGAGCCAAGGGGCGCGGTTGATGTAACTCCGCCCCTCGCTAAGCATGGAGCCCCAGGTCGGGATATGGACGGGTACCCCCAAACCGAGAAAGCTCAGGCTGGCTTCCGCGATAATCACCACAGCCATCGCGAAGGTCGCAATGACCGTGATGCTGGAAAAAGTATTGGGCACGACGTGGCGCAGGAGAACATAGAAATCTCTGCCGCCTAGGGCCTTGGCCGCTGTGACAAAATCGCGCTCCCGCAACGACAGCACCTCGCCTCGCACCACGCGGCAATACTGCACCCACCGGCTGAGCATGAGCGCGAAAATGAGATTGACGACGCCCTGGCCCAGGAAGGCCATGATCGCGATGGCGATGAGGAGAAAAGGAAAGGCCAAAAAGATTTCCGATATCTTGCTAACTATCTCGTCCGTGGCGTTGCCAAAATACCCGGAGGTGGCGCCCAAGGCGCAGCCGATCAAGCCGGCCAAAACCACAGTCGCCATGCCAACCAGCAGGGAAATACGCGAACCATAGATGATGCGGCTGAGCATATCGCGGCCGAGATTGTCCGTGCCCAACAAGTACGCGGGTGAGCCGCTTTCCGTCCAGCGCGGCGGTTTAAGCCGGTCCTCTAACGTCTGCGCCTGCGGATCATGGGGCGCCAGCCAGGGCGCGCCCAGGCCGCAGACGAAAAGCAAGGCCAGAATCGCGCCGCCAACCCAGATCTTTAGAAAGCGAATAGAAAACATCGCCGATTAACCCCAGACTTTTCTCTCAAGTCAATCCGGCCAATGACATTCCGCCTTTGTATATAGTATTCCCCCCCGCTTCGGTCAAGCGGCTTCTCGCTATGAGAGTTTGATGCGCGGGTCGATCCAGCTATAGAGCAGATCGACCAATAGATTGACCACGAAATACATCACCGCGAAAAACAGAATCAGGACCTGGGTCAGTTTGTAATCACGCGCCGAGATAGACTGAATCAACAGATCGCCGATGCCGGGAAAGGAAAAGACCGTCTCGGTAATCACCGACCCGCTGAGCAAAGCGCCCAGCTGCAGGCCGAGAATCGTGATGATCGTAATCAGCGCGTTTCTTAGAATATGCCGCCAGATAACGACCTTCTCGCTCAAGCCTTTGGCTCGGGCGGTGGTAATGAAATCCTGGCGCATGACTTCGAGCACGCTGGAGCGGGCGATGCGTGTGACGATGGCCGCGAGGCTCGTGCCGAGGGTAAAGGCCGGCATCAGCAAGTGCTGCAACGCGCTCCAAAACGCGGCGAAGTTCGCCGCGATCAGACTATCCAGGAGATAGAGCCGGGTGATCGGCCGCACATCGATGCCATACTCGATGCGCCCCGCCACCGGCAACAGATTGAGTTGGCCGCCGAGAAAATAGATCAGCATGATGCCCAGCCAAAAATTGGGCAATGAAACTCCTATGAGCGCCACGCTCATGCCCGCATGGTCCAGCAGCGAGTTATGTTTGATGGCGGAATAGACGCCCAGAGGGATCGCTATGACAATGGCCACCATCATACTGGCGACACCGAGCTCGATGGTCGCCGGAAGCCGTTCGGCAACGAGTTTCATGACCGGCTCGTTGAACTTGAGCGACCTGCCGAAATCGCCGGTGACGGCACGAGTAAGAAACTCCCAGTACTGCACGACAATGGGCCGGTCGAGACCCCACTCGTGCCGCGTGCGCGCGATATCCTCCGGCGTGGCGTCATCGCCGAGCAGCAGCGTCACCGGGTCTCCCGGCGCGATATGCATCAAGAGAAAGATTAAAAATGAAATACCCAGTAAGACTGGAATCGCTCCCAGTAGCCGGCGTCTGATGGCGTTCATGAGATTACGTCTAGCTTGCGCCCTGTGGCACCTTGACTTGAAATATCACTGCCCCAGCTGCCCAAAAGACTGATCCAGCACTCCCAATGCGTGATCGATCTCATCCTGATTGACGTTCAGCGACGGCGCAACCCGAATTACATTCCCGTAGGTGCCGCCCTTACCGAGGAGGAGACCATAATTTTTCGTCAGTTCCATGAGCCGTTTAGAGCCTTCGACATCGGGCTGCTTTTTCTCCCCCACCAGTTCCATGCCCTGCATCAACCCCATGCCGCGCACGTCGCCGATGATCGGGTATTTCTCTTTTAGCGCGTTTAGACCGTCGCGCAACCGGTTGCCCATGATCCGGGCGTTCTCCACCAGGTTTTCCTCTTCGATGACCTCGATGGTCGCGCGCGCCGCGGTGCAGGTCACCGGGTTGCCGCCGAACGTTGAGATCGTGTTGCCTTGCATGCTGTCGGCAACTTCGGGCGTGGCGATGGTCGCGCCGATGGGCACGCCATTGGCCATCCCTTTGGCGAAGGTCATGATGTCGGGTTCGACGCCCCAATGTTCGATGCCGAACATTTTACCGCCGGTACGGCCCCAGCCGGTCTGCACCTCGTCGCAAATAAACAAGCCGCCATATTTTCTGATGATACCGACGATTTCTTTGAAATATTCCTTGGGCGGGGTGATGAAGCCACCGACCCCTTGAATCGGCTCGGCAAGGAAGGCCGCCACCCGGCCCTGGGAGGTCATCGTCTGAATCGCTTCTTCGGCGTCTTTGGCGCATTTAAGATCGCAGCTTGGATAAGTCAAGCCGAAGGGACAACGATAACAGTAGGCGTTGGCAATATGATGAACCCCGGGCACAACGTTGGGCGTGAGTCGCCAGCTCGATTGCGCCGATAAGCTCAAAGCCAAATAAGACCGCCCGCTGTAGCTGTGGCGAAGGGTGATCACGTCCTGGCACTTGGTGTAAATCTGCGCGAGCAAGACCGCCGTCTCGTTGGCCTCCGTGCCGCTGTTAGTAAAAAATGACTTCTCTAAACGTCCGGGGGTGATCTGCGCCAGTTTCTCCGCCAGCCGCACCTGCGGCTCATTGACGTAGAGCGTCGACATATGTTGCAGCTTGTGGGTCTGTTCGTCGATGGCTTGGGTCACCTTGTCGTTGCAATGCCCCACGCTCACGGTGAGTATGCCGCCGAAGAAGTCCAAGTACTGTTTGCCGTCGGCGTCGTAAACCAAGTGACCCTTGGCATGATCGACGACCAATGGCTCGTCATAGTAGGTGGAGACGCAAGAGAACAAATACTTTTGCTGTTTCTCGATTATTTCCTTCTTATTCACCGGTGCTCCTCGGTATCGCGCTCAAGTCTCCTGCTGACTCACCACGAAGGCGCGAAGGACACAAAGGCTTCGGAAACATATACTCTTAAACTTCGTGATCTTCGTGTCCTTCGTGGTGAATCCCCTCTTCTTTGAGTCCTTTGCGTTCTTTGCGGTTAAATATCTTCTGTGGTTAGCGCTTCCTAATGACGCCGCAGGAAATCCAGGATCGGCGGGTGGCCCTGCTCCGGCATCTCGCGGAGAAAGCCATGCCGGCCTCCCTCGATGAGCACAAGTTCCGCGTTAGGTATTTTTTCCGCGAGAACCTTAGCCGAATCGACGTGGCTGCCGGTACCGCCCTCGTGCGTGTCCTTGCTGCCTACGATTACCAGCGTCGGGGCTTTTATCTTATGAATAAGATGCGTCGTTTCGTGGCACTGACGCGCGACCACGTGGCGCAGGTAACATTTCAGCGGCGGCACTTCGTCGACGATGAGGTCTTGATACTTTTTCACGACATCCGGGTGTTCCTTCAGAAACTGCTCGCTGAACATAAAACCCGGTCCC
Organism: Binatia bacterium; assembly: GCA_036398075.1. Classification (GTDB taxonomy): domain Bacteria; phylum Desulfobacterota; class Binatia; order UBA9968; family UBA9968; genus DATACQ01. Next base: position 6,556 of record DASWHT010000289.1, read on the forward strand.
CAGTGGTCGCTCTGGTATTTCTCGTACCCCTTTTCGATCATCTCCAGCGCCGCGTCCATCGGCACCCCGCGCGGATAATCGAGGCGGTCATCGTATTTTCCCGACCCCGGCCCCGACAGCACGAGACTGCGCACTTTTTCCGGATAATCCAGCGCGATCCACTGGCACACGCGGGCCCCCATCGAATGACCCATCATGTGCGCCTTTTTTATTCCGAGAGCGTCCATCAAGCCAACGCAGTCTTTGGCGAACAGCTGCGTACTATAGGGCATGTCCGGTTTGTCGCTCCGGCCCAGGCCGCGGTGGTCGTAAATTAGGACTTGATAATGCTTGGCAAACTCCGGCACCTGAGCCACACGCCAGGGCGCCAGACTGATGCCCGTGCCGGCGACAAGAACCAGAGGATCGCCGCTGCCGTAAAGTTCGTAATAAAGGCTAACGTCGTCGACTTTGACTTTGCCGCTCTTGACCGGTTCGAGCTCTTCCATGGCCCCCCCGAATAGCATCGGTGCTGGAATGTTCGAGACGCTATCGAATCCGAAAAATGCTGTCAATGAGGGTCCTTTAGGGGATGATCGCGACCGTTCCCTACAACTACCAGGTGAGGGAGGGAAATTGAACGACTGGAACGTTTGGAACGGGAGCGCAGCGACAAACCCTGAGCTTGACACGCAAGATCGCCTACGATAAGCGGACAAGTTATTATATGTCGTCCACAGCGGTTATATAGCGGAGGTCAGATTCTATGAAATGCTACGTTCAGATTGCTTTAGCGTTCCTGCTCGCTCTTCCACCAAGCGTGGTGCTCGCCGGCGCTGCTCCCGAAACCGCCGGCTCCGTCCTGGCGAAAGTCAACAAATTACCTGCCGAGCAGCGACAAAAAACTCTGGTGGAAAAAGCCAGGGCCGAAGGGGAAGTGACGTTCTACAGCTCGCTGCAGGCGCAACAGATCGAACCATTTATCCAAAATTTCCGAAAAAAATACCCTTTCGTCAAAGTAAACCCGTATCGTGTCTCAGGAAACAAACAGGTGTTAAAAATCCAATCCGAGCTCAACGCGGGAAGAAATCTCTTCGACGTTACGAATGGATCGGCGGAACAAGGCTTCGCCATCCGGCAAATCGGGGCTTTGGATCCCTACGCTTCGCCTGAGCGGGCGTTCTATGCCGGAGAAAACAAGGAGGGATATTTTACTTCGTTTTATATCATTCCCATGGTGCTGGGGTACAATACGAATTTGTTAAAGGCCAACGACGCCCCCAAGAGTTATGAGGCTCTGCTCGATCCAAAATGGAAAGGGCAACTGTTTTTAGACAATGAAGCCTACGAATGGCTCGCCGTCATGGAGAAACATCTCGGCAAAGAAAAAGCGCTCGCCTACATGAAGAACATAGCCGGGCACGACCTCCGGCTCATCCGGGGACGCACCGCGCAGACACAACTCATCGTCGCCGGCGAGCGCCCCATTGGTATCATTCTTTCCGGCCATACCGTTTTGGACCTGCGCGCCGCCGGTGCGCCGATCAATCTCGTCGCTCTCGATCCCTATTTCGCGCAAGCCAACAAGCTCATGCTGGCCCGCCACGCGCCCCATCCCCATGCGGCGCAGTTATTCATCGACTGGGCGCTCTCCGCGGAAGCACAATCGATTATCACCTCGTTCGGACGTGTCGTGGCAAGAAAAGGCGTGAAGCAGAGATTTCCCGAGCTGATGGAGAAAGATCCGTTTCTTGTGGATGTCGATTTTCTCGGGCCCATCCTGGACAGAGTGGGAAAGGAGTTCACCCAGATCTTTTTGAAAAACTAGCCGGCCGCTCCCAAGCCCACGCGGTGCTTCGGCGCCTCGTTGCGCCGACTAACGCGCTTTCCAAGCCAGCCATTCGGAATCTAATTTTCCAATGCGCTGCGCCGGTCAAGCGTGGCGATAACCCGGCCCGTAAACCACTCGTCCCGGCCGCGCGCCGGTGTGGTGGCCATTATCGATAACCACTGCCCCGTTCACCAGTACGTAAGGT